>DATNQB010000091.1 GCA_036702875.1 Oculatellaceae cyanobacterium
AAATAGATTTCTGTAATAGGCGCAATATTCATCAATAAATTTGATGGTTGGTCGAGCGGCGCGTGGCTCATCCATATGCTGTGCTTGATTTTCAGCAGTTTTACTTTATTATATCTTCATTAGAGTGACAGAAGAGCGATAACTAGGGTGGATAAGTGCGAAGCTGTCACAAGGGCAAGATAATAGCTTTATGACAGAAACCACGACACAACCAGAAAACGAGTATATTCCCCAAGAATATATAGAGATAGATCCTGTTACCGCTTACTGTAACTGGGTTTTAGGTCAACCATTTAAGGACAGCATCGCAAAGTTGGATAAAGCTGGCGTGATTGCCTATGTCAACGAGATAGCTAATTCAGTAAATCCATTAGACCAGAAGGCTAAAAGCTTTTGGGCAGGATATAAAGCAGGTGTACAAGATACAGAATTAAACTCAACCGATGAAATATTTATCATTGGCTACAATGCTGCTACAGGCAAAGTAAAACCTCCAACACCGAAGCGTAAACCAAAAGCTTGAACAAATAATGTTTTTAAACCTTTATCTGTTCAAGCTAGTGTAAGTTTTATTTAATTGTCTAACTAACTAATTCAGCTACTTTTTGGGCTGCTACTTTTTTTGTTGCTCTCTTCCTGAGCATACCTAATCCGATGAATAATGGTATTCCTAATGCTGCACCTTCGGCGGGGTTGAAGTCAAAGGGGACTGCTGTTGCTGATGTGTATGTCACACCACTAAAACCCGAATTATTGTAAAAGGAGGTACTACTGTTCGTTGTACCGGAAGTGTTAGTAATAGAGTTAATGCCACCACTGTAATTAAAGGTTATAAAGCGGCTAATATTCTGGTTATAAAAATAAACGTCTAACGCGTTTATGATCGTATTATTATTATCCAACGTCTGGACAACGTTGGCACTAGGGCAGTCACTAATGTATTGGTTGTAACCCTGTGCCAAGCATTCACGGGCAAAAACCTGCTGAACAAACACGCCGTTAGTAAAACGAACCTCAGCAAATTTTCTGCCATAGCGATCGCTGTCAGTAAAATTTAGTAAAACCTGATTATTTGATTAGAAAAAAAGGAAAAGCAACCTAAAAAACTGGTTAATCCCCCAAGCGTTTTTGTTAAGGTTGATTTGCTAGAAATCAGGTTAGCCTTATTGTATGACTCTAGTATTAAAATTTGGGTCTTTTAATCGCAAATTCTGGTTTTAAATTAATAGGCAATTCAGGCTTTAAATTGCTTAACTGTAGTCTATGTTTTCCTAAAGTCTTAGACAAAGGTGAGCTATAAGATATTTGAGATAACTGTTTAATTGTTACCCCCAACTCCGAAATCCTATAATTAATTTCTTGAATGTTAGATTTTATTAATGACTTTGATTGCGAAGTTTGTTGATTATTATATGATTGTAATGTTGTTTCCTCACTTTGGGATTGATTCTGTGTTTTATCACTATTCAGTCCAGAATCAAGTTGGTTAGGAGATAAATTTAATTCTGTTTGTAGCTGGTTGGTATTTAACCGAGAATCAGGTTGCTCAACAAAATCACCTAGATTGCTACTGGTAGGCAATGATGGTTGAGCGTTATTGTTAGTTATAATAGGAGCTATTTGGTGTGAATCTTGGGTATAATGACCTGTAGATGACGGCACTGGTAAAGTATTGGTATTTAAGCTATTAATCGAATTATTAGATACTTGTTGCGGCGTAATGGATGTAATTGGCTCTTGTATCTTATTGGGAGTTAATTCAGTACTTAATTGCTCGGTAGGTAATTGGAAGTGACTAGGCGGTGGTAATTGCGTCTGGTTTTGAGTTATTTCAACTAGATTGTTATTTTTATATGATGGCGTTTGCAATTCATCAGTAGTTATTTCAGTAACTACTGTTGGTTGAGATAATTCTATTATTGAAGTGTTATTTTCTCCTGAAGATGATGCTTGATTGGTATTGGTATAATCTAAGTTATAAGTTGATGCTTCTATTTGCGTGCTGGGCGTATACTTAGCTAATTGAGAAGATTTACTTTGCGGAGATCGAGATGTTAAATTAGCATATTTTCGTGGTTGGCTAACAGTATTTCTAGACAGCCGGGTTGACGAAAAAAGTTCCTTTATCCTATTATTTAATCTTTGGGTAGCTAGATCAGGAACAAATAAATTTGGATTAGAAATACTACTAGATACTTGTGGCGTATGGGTATTTTCAGGTGGGGCTATTGGGGAACTAGGAACTGGGGAACTAGGAATAGATAGTTTACAACTAAGCTTTGAAATAGCCATATCTTGACATTCAAGAGGATTGTCAATTTCACTAGCAGTAGTAGCAGCCTGGTTTGGGAAGTTAGTATCGGTGTTGCTAGAGCAGGCAACGAGACTAGGGGCTACGGTGAGGCTAGCTATCAAATAAGCTATCTGGGACTTCATATATTTATTGAAAGTAAATGTTTTGAGGTAATTGATAGATAACTGTCACCCTGAACAACGCAAAAAACGATCGCATTCAACCCCTGGTTTTCACTAGCAACGTAGAATTAAGCCGTTTCACCAGAAGCATACTTAAAATAACATTAAAAAAGATTAACCACAAGTAGAGGACAATATATAATAATTTATGTAAATTGTATTTCCTACTGAAAAATTTTTTAATGAATTTATATCTAACGTTGTAGATAATAGTTTCCATTTTTCTCAAACTAAATCAGCAAGTAAATATGTAATTTCGCCTTGATGACTTAATCTATTGTCATCGTAAATCATCAAAGTATTTAAATTAGAATGTCTCGATAATTTCTGCACCCGTCTTACATCCCCGTTAGTAGCTTCCAGTGCAGCAGTAACAGAGCTATGCCTGATCCGGTGAGGAGATAATTTTTTAGTGATACCAGCATCTTGAGCGATCGCGTAATTGCTCATGCAGTTGCATGAGCAATTTTTGCACGATTAATACAGAGATTTGGATTAATTAAAGGCGATCGCCTCACTTCAATAGTTATTTAGAGCAAACGAAATCTTTCTCTATCTCTGCGTAACTATCTGGCTCAATTTTTTCTACCCCGTCAAGATCTTTAGCGCCTACATTTCCTAGCATCTGATTATTTGCGCCGAACACTTTAAAAATCAACATCCCAAAAACATCGTCCGTGCAGTCTAGATAGTTATAAGCCAAACTACTATAAATTAATGGAGTGCCTTTCCCAGATATAGGAGTCTGCTTTTTAAAGACGGATTTAGCCCAGTAGAACCTGACATTCTCTTCCTTGCGGATAGATTCCGCATCAATGTACCCAGTCAACTCAGGAGTATCTCCTAATTTGACCCAGCGAGCAGGTTTAGCATCGGCAGGGAAAGGATACATTACAGGGATTAGCAAGCTTAGTAGAGATGCAGCTAAAAATTTTTTCACGATTTTAAATAAAAAGATAGCTCCAATATTAGAACTATCTGAATTAAAAGTTAATCAGTGAAATTACTCTAATAGGCGATCGCCATTACGAACTCGCGTCGATAGTTCCAGGGCGCTTATTCCAAATTCCCTGCTTTCTTAACAGCTTGTTTCAAGTCTTCAAAGGTAATAGTACCGTCTTCAGATCGATACATCGCTAGCAGTTCCTGGGGGCTAGTACCTGTTTCTGCTGAAATGACTGCATTTAACCCAGGGCTTAAAAAAAGCTCATTACTCGATACTTTGCCATCTTGATCGGTATCCAAGGTATTAAAAAGAGATTGAAGCTCTTGCTCAGTTGCCATAAGTTCAAGACTGCATTAGTTTTTTCAATTCACTATCTCAAAGTTT
>DATNQB010000092.1 GCA_036702875.1 Oculatellaceae cyanobacterium
TTTGACATCTGTGTGAGGTTTTTTCGTTCACTTTCACCTAATAATCCTCCCAAATAGTGTCTAAACCCTTTCTTTTGGGCTTGATGGTTGAAAACATCATCGAACCGATGACACCATTTTTCAAAACATGGAGGCATAGCATCGGGAGTGGTTTCTTTCATGGGTATTTCTCTACGTGAAATACTTGCCTAGCATGGATTATAACTTATTTAAATTAATCTATTGTTTAAGTCCCGATAATAAGGTAGGAATGCGCTCAGGTTGAGAGTAGTACCCCATGAGGAACGATCCTTGTAGATTTCAGACGGTAGGCATTATGGATATGATTAGGAAGATACTCTACCTGTAGTTTGAAAACGTAGAAAAGCTTGTTTTAAAGCTGTGGGTGCAGGGTGTTTGGCATCGTAGACAACTAGCACATTAGTTAGCGATCGCCCCGCAGGTACTAAAATTTTACCACTAGCTGCCAAATAAACGTATGGACAAGCATATCCTTGATTTAGATGAGTTGAATTCTCGTTTAGAAATTGATTTGTTAGAACAACGTAAAAAGATTTATACGTTGCGTCAAACACCTCACGCTTAAAGCCTACACTCTGTACTTCAAGTTGTAATTAGATTAATGATTCATTTATTGCTTAAGTAAAATTTTCAGAAATATTTCAGATATGATGCGAGATAGCATTCAATCGTTGGTTTCGCGCACTGCTTTGATTGTTGCGGCTAAACGAGCAATTGAAACTAATAGAACAGATCGTTTATTTGACGATTCATATGCTGCTCGTTTAGCCGCAGAAGAAATTCCTGTGTTGTTGGAACGATGGGAAAAAGTAGGTGGAGAATTGGAGCAAGTCAAAGCAAAGCGAACCCGCTTTATTGCTGTGCGTACTCGTTTTTATGATGACTTTTTGCTATCAAATCATGCGATCGCACCGCAAGTAGTTATCTTAGGTGCAGGTCTAGATGCTAGAGCGTTTCGACTGAATTGGTTGCCTGAAACTTATGTCTATGAGCTTGAGCGACCAGAAGTTTTACAGTATAAAAATTCGATTCTTAAAGATGTGCCTGCCAAGTGCCGTCACACTACAATTGCGGCTGATTTAACAGATAATTGGGTCGATTGTTTATTGAGTCAAGGATTTTGTACTACTCGTCCTTCAATCTGGTTATTGGAAGGAGTGTTAATGTATTTACCTGAATTAATTGTTTATAAGTTACTTCAGACAATTTCAGAACTAAGTGTAGATGGTAGTTATTTAGGTGCTGATTTTGTCAGCGTTCAATCAGTTACTGCTGGGAAAAAAGCTAAAGAAACTGATCGAGGTCGGGTATTGAGGCATTGGCAGTTTGGTACTGACCGCCCAGAGGATTTGCTTGCTGTTTATGGTTGGAATGCTACTGTCATTCGACCAGGAGATGAGGGAGTAAACTTTGGGCGTTATCACGAGTCTTTACCTGCTCGTGATATTCCTAATACAAGAAATGTTTTTTTAGTTGCAGCGAACAAAGGCAGAATTTAAAAAATTAAGTTTAGATATATTTATCCAACAGGATTAAAAATGTGTTGCACTGCACCACCAAAATTTTATCTTGTTCCACTGCCTAGCTCATTTTATCTGCACTGCGATCGCAATTTCAAAGCCTACCCTAATAAAAAAATCCCGCGAGAATGCGTTAGAAGTGCCACTAAATTAATGAAGGATTGCAGCAAGCAGTGATATATGATTGCAAGCTATGCCGGGTAAAGGGAAACAATCTGCTACATTGAAGTATTATGATAATGCTAAAATCACTTCTGTTCTTAATCACGCTCCTTTTTGTGACAAGTTGCGCCGACAGGAGCGCCGAGCAGAGCAGCCCCGCTCCGGAAATTTCGACCAACGTCAGCGTCGGTCAATCTAACGTGACCGCCACTAATAAGTCCAGTACCGCTCCGCAGGTTGCACCAAACAATCTGGTCAGGAATTTATACAAGCAGCACGACGCGCAGAAAAGCCCCTTTTTCCAGTCGAAGAATCGCGCGCTGGTTGACAAGTATTTCACTCTTAAGCTGGCAGACCTGATTTGGAAGGATTCGATCAACTCGCAGGGTCAAGTCGGTGCGCTCGATTCCGACCCGCTCTATAATTCTCAAGACCCGCAGCCGAAGAACTTCGCCGTGACCACGACCAAAATCAGTCAGGACGAGGCGACAGTCCTCGCCTCCTTTCTCAATTACAGCAGGAAGGAGACTATATCCTTCGCACTCGTACAGCAGAATGGCAACTGGAAAATCGCAGACATTAAATATGGCAACGGCAACACCCTGCTCAAGCTACTCAGCGAAAACAGCCAATAGGCATAATCGAGAAGCATCGCACTAGGTCAAGATCTGAAAAAGCTTGTTTGATGTGCATAGGTATTTAAGCTGTCCTAACTATCTCAATGCCTTATAACCCTCAACGTTACCCTGAAAATTGGGATGAAATAGCCTTTTCAATAAAGGAACAAGCTAGGTGGCGTTGCCGTAAATGCAATATGCAATGTATTCGTCCTGGGGAAGATACTTCTGGTTTAAGCAAATCAGAACGCATGGCAAAGACTTTAACAGTACATCATGCTAATTACACCCCAGAAGATAACCGCACTGAGAACTTGATTCCCCTGTGTAGTGCTTGCCATCTAGGTTATCATACGCGCAAAAAATCTAATATTACTCCTGGTCAACTATTGTTGTTTGAAGGCATATAGTGAAAATAGCATTATCTTTCAGCAACGTATTGCTGTAAATCATTGATGCGCTGTTTAGTAATACGTTGTAAACATTCAAGTAAAAAGACTGAGTAACCTGTACCGTTTCTTGAGGAATAAGTTTCAAAATCACAATTTTTATCTCGGTATTTAATCCATGCTAATTAGTCATTATTCATAAATTTGTAACGAAAAGTATTGAAAAGGGAAACCGAATGGGAGAAATTAGACGCGGGTTTTCGCTATTCACAAATAGTTGATGATAAACTTTAGCTTGCTCCTCAATTTGGTTAATCAAGAAGCTTCTTAGTTCGGTTCTGTAAAAAGAAAGAATTCATGATTGATAGACTTGTATTTGCTCTTGAATGTTCGCTGCGTATTTTTGGAGTTTTCTGGGTAATTGGTGGTGCTTTTACCCTTCAACAAGCACGATACGCAAGTTTCATGGACACAGCTTTAGAAGCTATAAGTCAGGAGAAAGAAGATCGGTTTGTTAGTCGTTCTCTCTTCACAGGTGCGTTGCTGACTATTTTGAGCGGTATAGGGCTGGCATTAGCCAGTCATTGGGTTATTCTTCCTCTGGCTCTGCTGATATTATCTCAGTGCGTGTATTTTGCTATCCAGAAACAACGGTTCCTCCAGGCTAAAACAAGTGAGGAGCGCGATGAAGCACGAATTACTTCAGTAACTCGCAATGCTTTTTTGGTTTCTTTGGTCGTAGCTGTTGCAGCTTTGGTGGGGGCTTATATTGGGGCGCTGAGATAACTAAATGGCTTTTAAAAGGGTTGCTGTTCTTAAACAAGTGTTTTATCTAGTTTTATTGCCCAAACTTATTTTTGGGAAGTGGCAAAATCTAGAATAAATAGTATATAAACAATTAAACGCCTAAAAACTTATGAGTCATCAAAAAAGTAACACTTTTGACTTCCCTAATATGAAAGCGCCAGAGCAATGCCATAACATAGATGAAATCAGAGTCCAAATAGATACCTTAGACAAACAAGTTATTAACTTACTTGGTCAGCGTTTTGGTTATGTCAAAGCAGCATCCAAGTTCAAAACTAGCGAAACAAGTGTCCGTGCTCCAGAGCGCTTTGAGGCTATGTTGGAGCAAAGAAGAGCATGGGCAGAAGATGCTGGGCTAAGTCCAGAGGCTATCGAAAAAATGTATCGAGATTTGGTTAATTATTTCATTGAGGAAGAAATAAAAAATTGGCAGGACAAAGATGATTGTTGAAAATTACCAATAACTATTCAAGGTTAAATATTAGTTTCTTGCAACATCTATTTTTATCAATATTTGTAGAGTTGTATTATAATTTATGAAATTATTTACGGCTTGCTATCATCACACAAATTTTTTAGTCAACGCTATTACTCAATTACTGAATTTGTTGCCAAAAAGGTTAGCAATGAATAGTCAGAAAGTTCTTTTTTCTGTTGATAGAATTCCCAGCATTCTTGTTGGTGTTCGTTTGGCGATCGCACCTCTACTGATGCTGGATGCGCTGGATCACAATACTACAATTTGGTTCGTTGTTGGCTATATTATTGCAATTTTGTCTGATATCTTTGATGGCATCATTGCCCGTCGATTAGGAGTCAGCACAGTTGAACTTCGGCAAGCAGATAGCTGGGCAGATATCTTTCTGTTTATTTGCCTTGCTATTAGCACATGGTTAGTTTATCCTCATGTGTTGATTGATTTTAAAATTCCTTTGTTTTTGGCTCTAGCTGCTCAACTAATTTTATTTACCATCAGTTTAATTAAATTTAAAAAACTTCCTAGTTTTCATACTTACACTGCCAAAACTTGGGGACTGATGCTGTTGATTGCTACTGTAAGCTTATTTGGGTTTAACTATGATGAACCCCTGTGGCTGCCGATTATTTTTTGTTGGATAAACAGCATAGAAGAGATAGCAATGACATTGCTATTGCCAGAATGGAAATGCGATGTTTTGAGTATCTTCCACGCTTTAAATCTGCGCCGCGATTTGCTCCAGTGATTTACAAACATCAAAACAACGACTTAATAAATTTAAAATCAAACATTTCTTTGGCTATATTATTTCAATTATTGTCACAATAAATTCCCTAAAAAGATAACGAGGGCGCGATCGCGCTTATGGGAAACTATTTTTATGATGCTCTAAAGAACCCGCCTTGGAAATAAATCAACTTAATCTGTTTGAAGATAATAACAACCTACTCGCTCCCAGAGCCGATAAGCTCGTGATGAGCCAGGATAGTTTGCAGCAGTGGAAGGAGAGGGTTTTCCAGTATCAGCAACAAGTCAGACACAACCCGCCTCCGCAACAAGCCAGCCTTTTTGACCTTGCTGCTGTGCATTGTGAATCGGATAGTATTGACCCCTTCAGCCTGAAGTTGCAACCATCGCAGTTTTACCGAATGTCTGAACAGGGAGATGCAGTCTGCATTTATTTTGTTATTGACAACGCGCTGCCCATCCTTTTATATGTGGGAGAAACCAAACGCACCCCTAAACAGCGCTGGATCACCCATGATTGCCAGAACTACATCGCGCAGTACATTGAGTTGCATCGTCGCTACCAGCTAGATGTGGCAGTATGTACCGCATTCTGGTGGCATACTCCAGCAGATAGGAAAGCACGACAAAAGTTAGAGCGAGAGTTAATTTTGAAGTGGCGATCGCCATTTAATAAAGAGAATTGGGAACTATGGGGGCAACCTTTTAAAAAATAAATTTATTTTTAATTTGAATTAATTAACTACCTTTATTATGTTCGCTAGCCATTGCTTTCCATGAAATTGACTCAACCTTATCAACCCCTCCTGCTTCGCATTCTGCATGGGTTCACTGGTCTGTTTCTAGTGGCTGCAATATTAACAGCTTTTTGGACTTACGATACCTATGATGGGCGTTGGGGAAGAATTCCATTACCTACCTATCGAGATATAGAAGGTGTACATGGCACTTTTGGTTTATATACCTTGCTGATATTTCCCTTTTTTGTACTCTACGCATTTCATCGGGGGCAGAGGCGGCTGATTCAGCCCGACTCCTTAGCTAAATTAGCTTCATTTGGTAAACCCATTTGGTGGTATACGTTAAACCGTTTTACTAATACGTTTGCCCTCATTGCATTAACATTTGCGGTGTTTAGCGGCAAGATGATGGATGAAACCTGGCTGCCCAAGGGAGAATTAAATCACGCCTGGTATTATGCTCACTTAATTGCATGGGTGATTATGGTGATAGCAATTGCTCTTCACCTGTTAATGAATGTCAAAGTTGGTGGAGTTCCACTACTGCTATCTATGCTCAACTGGCGCTGGAGAGACAAAGATAGCCCTACTCTGTGGCCTGCCCATCTCGCGAGATGGTGGTCAAGTCTACTACAAGGTTCAAGGGAGAACTGGTTCCAATCCCCTCAGATTTTAGTATGGTTAGAAAGTGCTATCCTGTTCGCCGTTATTGCTGCCTGGATTATTCCGCTATTTAAATAAATTAAGGGTAAGGATTATAGGTGTTAAGAAATATTGCGCGCTCCAGTATCATAAACAAATCCAAAAGTTACTATGTCTTCTTCTAGTTCTACCTTTTTCAGTTAAACGACAAACATAAATCAAGGATTACTTTGTTTAATCCAGTTTTAGCAGATGCGCCGTTTTTTAAATGTTTTTCTGTGAGAGCAAAAGACGATAGCATGACTTGTATAGAATCAGATATTAACTCCTCAGATTACTGGCAAGCTAAAGGTTGTGAACTTTGCGCGATTGAGCAGTATCATGAAGCCATCTCGGCATTCGATCTGGCATTGAGCTTTGAGTCAAATGATTGCCGTACTTGGAATTATCGCGGCAATGCTTTAAGTGCTTTACATCGGCAAGCCGAAGCGTTGAGTTGTTACGACAAAGCCACTGCGCTTTCTGGGAGCTATCATCAAGCTTGGTTTAATCGAGGATTGCTGCTTTCTGAAATAGGAGCTTATGGATCTGCTCTCGCATCCTACGATCGCGCTATCAAACTATATCCTGATTCCCGCTACCTTCATGCGAGAGCGGGTATTGGGATAAAACAGAAGCTGGTTCTCTTTGCTTTTTAAACAATTTTCCGGGGGCGACCAAGCTCTAGTTAATCTAAAAGGAGCAAGCGGAATTAAGCCGCACAGGGGGGTGGGTTTCTTTATTTACATCACTACCTCGGTGTCTAAACTCCAGTAGAATAAGTGCTCACTTCCGTTTCAGATTCTCTCAAGCTCAGGTGAGCTTTTGTCCAGTATTTGTGACTCTAACGGGGCTTGAGCAGCAAACCGACTAAAACGTCCGCGTTGAGTAAAAAAACTTAATTATTGTGATAGCGATGCTTAGATTGCTTCTACTTTCTTGTGTAATTGTTGTGAGTACAACCGTATTAGGAGCATGCGCTATGCCTGGTAAGGGGGTTAAAAGTCAACAAGACAAGATAGCAACTAGCTCAGAAAGTAACAATTTGAATATCAGTCGAAATGTCAATGAACTAAAAAAGTACATTACGCTGCCCTATTCACCTCAAGCTGTAGTCTGGCTTACTGAAATTAAGGGTAGTAATACCAGTACAGTTCCTGGGCCAACAGATTGGAGCCTGACGGCTGTGTTAACTTTTCGCCCAGAAGATGCTAAAAAGATAGTCTCCGCATCCTCTCTTGCGTCGCCAGCCGTATTCGGTACAGTAGAACTGATGGAATGGTTTCCCCCAGATGTTAAAGCGCAAGTTTTGAAAGACCCTAGCACTAAGCAATACACGATTAAAGGCAAAATGTATAGCGCGAACGCTTTCTACAAATTGTCATTGATAAATGGCTTCTTATTGCAGCTCGACAAAACCTCACAGTTTATCCTTGTTCTATACACCATGTAAGAGAAATTGATGTTCAAGTAGTTGTGCAGTGACAAGATTGAGAGGATAAACTAATGCCACGAGACAATAAGACCTATATTGATGCCGCCCTCTCAATGCAGCAGGCAGCAGAAGCCTTCTTCAAAGCTGTAGAAGAGCATGAAGAAGCATTTTGGGCAGTGCAGCAATTTGAAGATGTGCCGCTAGTTCCAGGTGTTGAGAACAGAACTTGGCAATTATGGGATTGTGTTATGCAGATGTCAGCACCCAAGAAATAAAATCACCAACAGTACTTACGCAACTGGCGAGTGCGATCACTAATGAGTATTTTATGAATTCGCCAACAGTATCGAGATACGTGCAATTTCTTATCATATCGGACTCAAGCTCATTGCAAACCTGGCTTTCAACAGTTGCTCAAGAACAAAGCTGCTCGTATTGAATAGCTGATTGTCACGCAGCTATTCAAGATGAACAGCTATAGTGCGACACGCCACCCGTGTTAAAAAACGCATTAGGTCTTAGACGATAGTATTTATCTTCTACGTCTTGTGATTGCTCATCATATGGATAGCTAAGGACTTCTTGCAACTCTTTAACTAAAGTATAGTCACCCTGCATGGCTTGTTGGTAGGCAGGGGCAATCAACCACTCTCGCCATGTGTATTTTGGGTTCGTCTGTTTCATCTTTATCGATATCTCAGCCAAATTGCCGTCGTTAATGACGAGGTCGCGCCAGCTTAAGAGCCAAGATTGCCATTGTTCATCAAGTTGTGGTGAAGTTTTAACGTAGAAGCTTTTTTTCAATGCTGAGATATTATCTGGTATATGGGATAACTCGCGGAAGAAAATGGTGTAATCTACCTCTGAGTCAGTCATTAACTGCATTAATTTTTCAAATAGCTTTGGGTGATATTCAGTCAAGCCAAGTTTGTCCGCCCACATTTTTTGGATTTGTTTTTGCATGGCTTCTGAAAAGCCGCGGCCTACTTGGTCGAACTGTTCTAACGCTTCAGCATCTTCTTTCAGTAGCAGTCTCACAGATTTCCAAAACATGTAATAATTTGCTTCTGCTGCAATGGGCTGATTGAAGAATGAAAAGTGCTCGCCGCCACCAGTCCAAGGTTGAAACCAAGGGTCAAATTTTTCACAAAATCCAAAGGGGCCATAGTCTAGGGTAAAGCCTCCAGCAGCGCAGTTGTCACTGTTAAAATTACCCTGGCAATAACCAACACGTAGCCAATTAGCCACCAGTGAAGTGAGACGCTGGCGAAATAGCTTAGCCAACTCAACTAATTGATCGGCAAAACCAAGGCTTTGATTAATGTCGCTTTTGTACTCTCGCTCAATTAAGTGCGACACTATCATGCTCAACTCTTGTAATGCTTTTGGATGAGCATTGCTGCGAGTGCGGCGGGCAAATAACTCTAGCTGACCAACGCGCAAAAAGGAGGGTGCAACGCGAGTTGAAATGGCCACAGGATTGTCCACCAAAACATCAGGGTCAATAGAGTAGGAGTCTTGAGAATACCAAGGCCGGGTAACAGTAAAAGATTTAGAAACATACAGTGTCAAAGAGCGCGATGTTGGCACACCTAACGCTTGCATATAGTCTTGCGCTAGAAACTCACGCACACTTGACCGGAGGACAGCGCGCCCGTCGGCACCCCGGCAATAAGGCGTTGGGCCACCCCCTTTCAATTGCATTTCCCAGCGCTGTCCATTGATGATTCCTTCAAATACAGATATTGCTCGACCATCGCCATAACCATTACCTGTACCAAATGGACATTGTTGGGTATATTCGGTGCCATAAATCGATAGGGCATAACCCGTCGCCCAGCCCACCTGACGCATCGGCTCATGGGCAGCAGAGAGATCACCAGAAAATACACGGCGAAATTTTTCATTAAGCGCCAGTCCATCGCTCAACCCAAGTTCCTTAAAAAAAGTGCGGCTATGAGCTACATATTCTGGGTCTGCAAGCGGTGTGGGTGTCACAGGTACGAAATGACCAGAAAAAACCTGGCGGGCCCGGTGATCATCACCATCTACAGTGGCATCAGGATCGGCATTTAAGGTATCCATCAGAGAATAATCCGCCAATTGCACAAACTCATCGAAGGTCGTTACACAAGACTCAGCACAGGGTTTAGATGGATACGACATTTTTGCTAGCGCCGATATTGTCGGGAAGGATTCATATTTAATTGTAAGCGTAAATATTTAATATGAAGAGAGGTGATTGTTAAGCTACTTTTTCCGACTCAGGCAACACAAACTCTAGCCATTTTTCCGACCACTCTTGACTCACCATGCTGGCTCGAATTTGCAAAACATGGTGTGCCCCTTCTCGATTCCATTGCATTTTCTGTTCCCGCTTGTGTCTAGCATTGATGATTGAATCGATATGGGATTCTGCCACTTGACTGGTGAATACTAAATTGGCTTTCTGCCGCTCGTGATAATTTACCAGCTTGAGTTTAAAGGTATATTTTCTAATATTTAAGTCTGGGCAAGGTTAAAAATTGAAACCAACAGTAAAATCGTTCTCAAATGCTTTCTGGTTAATACTTTTCGCAATCGAGAACGATTTTACTTATTAGTTAACCCGTTTGAAGTGAGCCTATTTCGCTCAAAAACGAGTCCTTTTTAAAATTAGTTTTTAACTATAATAGCCAGTTAAAACTGCTTAAACTCTTTACAGAGTAACGAATGTATGATTTAAAGCTAGTTTTTTTATGCTGTTACAAAAGGTTGAATTGTTATTAGCTTTAACGATTTGACGTAGCATTGTTTTAGCTACTACCTTTTTGTGCTTTTATATTTAATTAACCGACACACCGCGATCGCGGTGTTTGATAGATGATTTGTAACATTACTCAAAATACTCATTGTTGCGATCACGGTGTAAATTAGGCAAAATTATGAGTTGTATTACTGATCAATTAAGCCCTTAAGTTTGTTGCACGCTCTTCCCTCAGTTTACTGTAGTATTTTATACTACGATTTGACGTGCGGAATGTGGGTTATATTACGAGTAAAGAGCGAGAATCAAATTTTAAATATGGCTTTTGAGCAAATCGAAGCATTTTTAAAGAAAATGCAGTCTGAACCTGAACTTAAAAACGAGGTGCTCGCAGCATCAACCGCAGATGATATTGCGCGAATAGCACTCTTGCTTGGTTTTGAATTTTCAGGTGATGAATTATTGAGAATGTCAGGTAAGAAAGTTGGCAGCATTACTGTTAGAAAAACTGATCTTCCTGGAGAGTAC
>DATNQB010000093.1 GCA_036702875.1 Oculatellaceae cyanobacterium
CAAAATGGATCAAATTCGCCAATCTGAGCGATCGCAGATGGACAGTATCTTAACCGCAGATCAAAAATCTCGCCTAGAAACTGCCAAACAAAATCGACAAGATCGCCGTCAAGTATTTGAATCACTCAATCTGACTAACGAACAAAAAACGAAAATAGACGCAGTGCGTAGTGCATCTCGTCAGCAGATGGATGCAATCTTAACCGCAGAACAACGTCAGCAGATGCAGCAACGTCGTCCAGGCGGCCCTGGCGGTTTTGGTGGCCCTGGTGGCGCTCAACCTCCACAGTAGTGACATTACTCCAAATGCGATAAGTGCAAAGTTGGAAAACTACGGGCTTATCGCTCAATCTTTAAAAAATAACATGAAATCTAATTTCGCTGTAACTGCAAGTAAGCAGATCTCAAAATTCCAACTGGTAACACTCCTAACTGGTGCAGTTTCTTTGATGTTATCAGTTGTTACTATTCCAGCAGCCTTTGCACAATCAAATACGCCTCTGCAAGTGCATCAACAGTTGCCTCAACAGAACAACGTGAAGCAGATGTCTAAGCAACAAATTCGCTCAACAAACAATAGCATCACAACACAACGAACAAAGAAACAGCAAGTAAATCGCTTGTCTCAACAACAACTCCAGAAACATCGTTCATTGCATCCCGCAAGAACACAAACCCAACATTAGAAAGAATTGCAGAGACACAACATCAGCATACATAATTCGTGTCTCTGTTTTACATACATCAACGTTTAAGTTCGCACTTTTTTTGTCGTATGAAAAAAAACTATCGGAAAAGAATCTCACTAACGTCTGTGCTGAACCGACGAGAGGTGCTTGGCTTCATTGGGGGAACAGCCGCCGTATCAATTGTAGGATGTGTACGCGGGCAGTCTGCATCAGGAGAACCACCGAGTTCAACTCAAACATTGACTGAGGATGCGATATCTTCTCAAGACGCTACGCAAACAAGAAGCTCTGCACTACGCGCAGGCTACGCCAACGCTAACGCAACTACTCCAAACTGTATCGTCAGACCCCAGCAAACGGAAGGGCCATACTTCATTGATGAGAAGATCAATCGCTCTGATATTCGTTCAGATCTCTCAGACGGTGCGGTGAAACCAGGTGTACCTTTGCGTCTAATTTTTCATGTCTCTCAAATTGATAATCGCTCTTGTACGCCTCTAAGTAATGCCACCGTAGACATTTGGCACTGTGATGCAATGGGATCTTATTCAGATGTTAGCGATCGCCGTTTTAGTACTGTCGGTCAAAAGTTCTTGCGTGGCTATCAAGTAACAGATGCAAATGGAACTGTCGAATTCCTGACAATTTATCCTGGCTGGTATCCAGGTAGAACAGTCCATATTCACTTTAAAATTCGCACTGATTCTGCATCACAAGGTAGTTATGAATTTACCTCACAGCTTTACTTTGATGATTCTCTCACAGATCAAATCCATGCTCAAACGCCTTATGCAGCAAAGGGTCAGCGTACTATAAATAATGATCGAGATGGCATCTTTCAAGATAATGGTGAGCAATTAATGCTCCAAGTGACTAAAGATGCCCAAGGCTATATGGGTACGTTTGGTATAGGGCTTCAGATGTCTTGAAAAACGCTGTTAAGTAGCTTCACCTTAAAAATTATCAAACCATTACTCCCCCTCCCTGTTCACGGGGAGGGGGCTGGGGTTTTACCATTAATTATCTAGACATACTTACTGTTGAAACTGTTGTGCATAAAATCTGGCATAACGACCTGCTTGATCTAATAATTGATCGTGGGTTCCTGATTCTACAATTTGACCCTTTTCTAATACTAAAATTCTGTCAGCACGACGCACTGTGGCAAGCCTATGAGCAATAATAAACACTGTGCGGTCTTGCATAATTCGCTCTAGTGCTTCTTGTACCAAAGCTTCTGATTCTGAATCTAATGCTGATGTAGCTTCATCAAGGATTAAAATTCTAGGATTAAGTAATACAGCACGGGCGATCGCAATTCGCTGTTTTTGTCCCCCAGATAAATTCACACCTCTTTCTCCTACCCAGGTATAATATCCCTGTGTAAGTTGAGTAATAAATTGATCCGCGTTAGCAATCTTCGCTGCTGCTTGTACTGCTTCAATATCAAACTCACTTTGACCAAAAGCAATATTTTGAGCAATAGTCCCAGAAAATAAAATAGTTTCTTGAGGAACTATCCCAATTTGTCGTCTTAAACTGCGTATTGTGACATCCTTGATATTAATGCCATCAATTAAAATTTCACCTGCTTGAGGATCGTAAAAGCGTGGTAATAAATTTACTAAGGTAGTTTTACCAGCACCAGACGCGCCTACTAAAGCAATCATTTCTCCTGGCATTGCTAACAAATTTAAGTTTTGCAGCACAGGTAGATCGGATGTAGGATGATGATCTAAATCTTCAGTTGCATTTTTGGCATTTGCTCTGGAATAGTAAGCAAAGGTAACGTTGCAGTATTCTACTTTACCTGTAACTTGCGGAAGTGTGATCGCCTGATTTTTTTCTACTACAGTTGGCTGAATTGCCAACAGTTCAAATATTCTATCTACAGATGCTTCACCTTGTTTAAATTCGTTATAGTTGCTAGTTACTAAACCAATTGGATCAATTAATAATGCAACTGCTGCTCCATAACTAACAAAACCACTACCTGTTAAGTTATTTTGAGAAATTTGCCAGCCACCCATTAAAAACAACAACAGCACACTCATGGCTTCTAAAAAGCCAACAACCGGAAATTGAATTGCTTTGAGTCGTTCAGCGTTATACTTTGCTTGACGGTTACGTTCTGCTTCTTGGCTAAACTGCGCTAGGGCGTAATCTTCAGCAGCAAAAGCTTGTACTAAACGGATACCACTAAAAAACTCTGTTAGCAATGATGCTAAATCAGAAACAAGATTTTGGCTGCGGCGAGAAAACTTGCGTAACTGTTCCCCAAACCAACCAATTAATATAGCCATTAATGGCGCAATTATAAAAGCTGCTAATGTTAACTGCCAATTAACATAAACCATGTAGCCTAAGACTACAATTAACTGCAAAACACTAGGAATAAATTGGTGAAATACTTTGTTAACTACTTCCCCAATGCGGTCAATATCTTCTGTGAGGCGGTAAGATAAATCACCAGTTTTGGCAGCTTCAAAATAGCCTAAACTTAACTTTTGCAAGTGTGCATAAACACTTTTACGCAGATCAAGTGCTATAGCTAACGCAGCTTTTGCCATTAAAGCATCTTGACCGAACTGCACAGCGCCACGCAAAATAAAAACTACCGCAGCAACTCCGGCGATTTGTGCGATCGCATTCACATCTCCCTGTCCAATATACCCCGCAACTCGACCCGCCAACCACGCGATGATTGGCCAAAACACGGTAAATCCTAAAGTACAAGCTAATGCTTGAGCAATTGTCCGCCTCTGTGGACGAAGATAAGGCAGTAATTCCCAATAACTAGAGCGTTGTTTCAAGTTGTAACATCCAGAACAATTAACAATTAACAATTAACAATTAACAATTAACTGTTAACTGTTAACTGTTACTAATGACCGATGACCATTTTAACTTGAATTACGCCCATATTCTTAACTAATTCACCCTAGCAATCTTGTTTGAACTTCATTGTTTTGTTCATTACTCGACTTCTTATTTAAGAAATCATTAAGATAACTTACCGTTTGTCGCATTTGTAGCTGAGGGGTAGACGGGATCGTAACTGTAAACGTTGTGCCAAGTCCCACCTCACTATTTAAAGTTATTAAACCACCCTGCAAGTCTACACATTTTTTCACAATTGCTAGTCCCAGCCCTGTACCAGAAATTCCGCCAACATTACTTCCTCTATAAAAAGAATTAAAAAGTTGCACTTGCTCTGATTTTGGAATACCAATACCTTGATCTTTGATTGTAAAAATAGCTAAATTATTTTCACAAACTAACTCGAAATTTATCTTTCCGCCTTCAGGCGAGTATTTAATGGCATTTGATAACAAATTATTCAATATTTGATGTAGAATCTTCTCATCCATGAATACATTAGTGTCATCCCCGTTAGCCACAAAAGACATTGAGTATTGAGAGCCAGCATTTAATCGCATTTCTTCTACTAAGTCTTGGCAAAATACTTTTAAATCAAAGCATACGGGTTTAAGCTCTAATTTTCCAGCTTCTGCTTTCCCAAATACTAGAACATCATCTAAAAGTTGGGTCATATTCTTAATAGCTGATTGAATTCGCTGGAAATGTTGAGCTTTTTTCTCAGTAGAGAGTTTATGACTAAAATGTTCTAGTAATTCTGTAGAAGATAATATAGTACTCATCGGAGTGCGGAATTCATGGGAAGTCATAGTTACAAAGCGCGATTTTAAGGCGCTGAGTTCTTTTTCTTTCTCCAGTGATTGGCGCAGTTTTTCTTCGTTATCTTGAATTGTTTTTAAATAGTGGGATTGGGCTAAAGCAATACTTACTTGTGATGCCAATTCTTTAAGTAGTTCTATATTGACGCTTGACCAATGCCTTGAATCGGTACAATGATGAGCAATCAACAGACCCCAAAAATCATTACCTTGTAGAATTGGCACAACCAAGTGTGCTTTGACATCAAATTGGTGTAAAAATTTTATATAACAGGGATTTAAGTTAGCTTGGTTAATATCAGCGATCGCATAAACCCGCCCTTGACGATATAGTTCTAAATAAGATGATTCAAAGCAAGGGTCAGTAATTTCTCTTCCGGTAATAGAAAATACATCATCTACTACTGCCTCAGAAATTACTTCACCTGAACCATCAGACCAAACGCGATAAAATACCACTCTGTCACAACCAAGAAATTCCCGCACTCCAGTTACAGTAGTGTGCAGAATTTCATCTAGATTCAACGACTGCCTAATGCCCTCAGTAATCTTCCTAATCAGTCGTTCTCGCTCACTTTGTTGACGTAATTCCTGCATGGCGCTAGCCGCATTCAACAGGCAACGCACCCTTTGACGTAGCAATCCCCAATGCAGAGGTTTAGTAACGTAGTCACTCGCACCTACTGCAAACGCCATATCTACCGATTCTTCATCTTCCAAACTGGTAATCATCAATATTGGCGTATATTCACATTGTGGCAGTGAACGTAAAACTTTACAGCAAGTAAAACCATCCATCAAGGGCATGAGGGCATCTAGTAGGATAATATCGGGCTTTATACTTTGGTAAAGACCTACCCCCTCCTCCGCGCTACTAGCTTCTGCAACCTGATATCCTACTTGTTCGAGAGCTTTACGTACTTGCTTACGCATCATTTTCTCGTCATCTATCACCAAGACCAAAGTAGACTGTGGACTTTGGCTATTAACGGTTGTAAAAATGTTGAGGCTATCACTATGTTGGTTCACAGGCTTTTATTAAATTAGCGCGATTTATATAAGTTGGTTTCTTACCATGCTAAACAAATTTCAATATCTGTCTTGAGCATGAAACATGAATGAGCAATTTTAATATTTTTTTAAATTTTACTACTCATTTTCATCAATTTAATCTTTTTTAATTTTTGATTTCTAGGATGACTGATCCCATCATACTCGTATATAAGCTGATTTTGCCTGCCTAATTTATCTATTAACTAATCAACTACAGTAACTACGGTAAAGTGAGGAATTTATTTTTAACCAAAGTTTATGTTTTAATTTATTAAATAAGTATTTATGCTTACTTATTCATTATTGGTCTACTCAGGAGGTCAACCTAATTAAACTTAAAATCCTGCCCACCGTCCCCTGAGAGTTAAAAGCGAGATTGCATAATTTGAAAGTAATTTTTTGAAGTATAATTATTGACCACTGATGTGAACAACAAGTTCACGTATATGACCACGCTGGCGATGTTCCCAAACATAAATTCCTTGCCATGTGCCTAATAGCAATCTACCATTAGCTATAGGAATTTGCTCAGAAGTATGAGTCAAAACTGTACGAATATGAGCAGGCATATCATCAGCACCTTCAGCACTATGGATGTAGCTTTTACCATCTTCGGGTACAAGTTTAGTTAAGAAGTTTTCTAAATCGGTGAGAACATCGGGATCGGCATTTTCTTGAATTATTAAACTGGCTGATGTATGGCGTAAAAATACAGTACAAAGTCCTGTGGTAATACCTGAGTCGCTAACTATAGATTGAATTTTTGAGGTAATTTTGGATAGAGATTTACCCGTAGTTTGTATTTTCAAAAATTGTTGATACTGATTCATAAAATTTGAAAAAGTTATTATGCTAAATTAACACTTTCTTACAGGCTGAAGCCTGAAGCTATACAAATAAAGTCCGCCTGCGCGGGCTAAGTCCTGACCAGGCGCGGGTTTTAGGGATTGATTTTAGGAAATCTAGCATATTAGCCCTGGAAAAACCTTGATTAATTATTTTCAAAATATTTAATAATAGCACTAGCGATCGCTTCTGTTCCATCTTTCGGGAGTCGCTGAGATGTACGCGGTTGCTGGACAGATTGATTTAAAAATTCCCAACTACTTTGGAAAAACTCAGTAGGTGTCAAAATTTGATGTTGAGCATGATTTTGAATACCTTCTAAAAGTAAAGGTGACTCAGCAAAATCTTCACGGGTAATAGAAACAATTGGAACATTTAAGCGCATAGCCTCAGAAAATGTGCTATAACCAGGCTTAGAAATTACTCGCCCGCAGATAGGTAGAAAATCTACTGGACGATATTGATTATCGGTTATTTTAACTAAGTTGGGTAAATCTGGCGCTTGGCGATCAAAAGTAATAAATTGCCAATCGGGAAATAGTTGCAGATTATTATAAGGAATTGCTTCTAATCCTAATCCTCCAAATGTTAGTAAAATAGTTTGTTCTAAAGCAGTATTGATACCAAATTGAGATCTGAGAAAGTCTGGGCTATGGCGAGGTGAACCACCAGTTAGCCCTACGTCTATGATATTTGGAAAAGCGTTCATTGATTCGTGGAGTGGTAAACGAAATAAGCGATCGCACTTGGTATAACATTCACTAATCCAATCAGCAATCTCGTTAAATTCTTCTCCCCAATCTCGATAAATAAAGTCCCACCCAAAGTTACTCATCATCCAACCAGGAATATCAGCAGTTTTAGCAATTACTGCGGCTAATGGGGGAATATCTGCAAGCACTAAATTTACACGATTTTGGCGGATAAAGTTAACTTCACCAGCAACAATTGAGCGTTGTTGAGCATAAATATCGCGCATTTTTTGGAGAGTTGCTTGTTTATCCATCTTTAAGCTATCTGACTGGATTACACCAACATCAAAAGCGCGGGGGCGATGGATAAAATCACCTGTTATATAGGAATCTAGCAGCCAGCGTGGTGCTGTTGTTACCAAGATTAGTAAAATTTCTGGACATAATCTTTGGATTTCTGCTGCCACCGATGCAGCACGCACAGTATGACCGAACCCGTGACTGGTGATGGCAATATAAATACTTAATCTAGGCATTAAGAGAGGGAGAGTAGAGGAGTAAATTTATAACTATTGCTAATTTTTTTGAGAGCAATACTGCTGAATTGCTACAACGAGTTGGTCAATTTCTGAGGGTAATGTTAAGTAGTGCACGCTGGCGCGAACACAATCTGGATCGCGAATTTGTCGGATGAAGATTTTTTGTGCTTCTAAAAACTGTACTAACTTAGCGTGTGATTTATCTTGAATTTGAAAAGAAACTAAACCTGCTTCTGGTGGTGATGTTTTTAGACAGTTAACTTCAGGTAGTTGAGATAATTTTTGCCAAAGGTACTTACTTAGTTCAAGAATTTGTTGATAGCGTTCTTGATTTGTCCCCCATTGTTGATGAGTAGCGATCGCACTTCGTAATCCAGCATATAACGGTACTGCTGATGTTGCTACCTCAAACCTGCGTCCATCTTGTTGCCAACCTACGGGAAAACCAGATTCGTTCATAATAATGCCACGCCAACCAATAAATGTTGGGTTAAGCGATGCCTGATTTTCACTATCAGGCTTAACATAAAGACCACCGACACCTTCTGATCCACACCACCATTTATGACCAGTAAAGGCATAAAAGTCAATACCTAACTGACTTAAATTTAAAGGTAATACACCAACAGATTGAGCAGCATCAACTAAAATTTTGGCAGGTTTACTATTTTGATAATAATTGCGTACCGCAGAAGCAATTTCAGCAAGTGGCAATACTTGTCCAGTATTCCAGAGAATATGACTTAGAACTACAAGTCGAGTATTAGATCTCAAATGCTTAGTTACTGCTGCTACCGGATCACCCTGATTTAAAGTATCCATCAATTCAAAAGTGGATACTTCTATGCCGAAGCGTCGTTGAATTTCTTGCAAAGTTGCGATTACGCCTGGATGTTCGCAATCAGAAAGCAGTACATGATCGCCAGCTTGCCAGTCAATACCCCAAAGAGGAATGTTGCACCCAACAGTAACATTTTCCGTGATTGTAATCGTATCAGGAGTAACACCGAGTTCTGATGCGATCGCAACTCTGGTTTTTTTAACCTCCTGTGTAACCCAATTATTTACCTCTAAACCAAACGGCCCGATACTTTGGATGTAATCATAAGTCTGGTGGATAGCCTCTAATGCTGCTTGAGGCAGGGGGCCTTGTCCTCCGTAATTGAAATAAGCTTTATTAGCTAAAGCTGGAAACTGCTGTCGATGAGATAGCAGCGATTGCGTCGAAGAAATATTTATCATAATTATTAACTTAACCACAGACTACTATCAAAAGCGTATAGGAAAAACAATTATCCTTCAAAAAATATCTGCGTTTATCTGTGGTAAAAAACATCTTTAATTTACTTTTTCGATAGAATCTAAAAAGAGTTGAGCGTTGAGATTATAGCGATAAATGATCCCTATCATTCCAGACAATCTCAAATTATTTCACCCGTACTAAAGTTTAGACTGGTGAAATAGTCTGGTTTGTCTTAAGCGTCAACGCTTCGGACAAATTACAATTCTTGTGTTACAAAGTTCTAGATACCCAGAAAAATAAATTCATGACCGCAACGACTACTAAGCTAAAACACGAAGTAAAAGATTTATCCCTTGCACCTATAGGTAAACAACGGATTGAATGGGCAGGACGAGAAATGCCCGTATTAAAACAAATACGCGATCGCTTTGAAAAAGAAAAGCCATTTGCGGGTATTCGCTTAATTGCTTGTTGCCACGTTACTACAGAAACAGCACATTTAGCGATCGCACTCAAAGCTGGTGGCGCAGATGCCATCTTAATTGCCAGCAATCCCCTTTCAACCCAAGATGACGTTGCTGCTTGCTTAGTCGCTGACTACGGCATTCCCGTATTTGCCATTAAAGGTGAAGACAACGACACTTATCACCGCCACGTTCAAACAGCACTCGACCACCGCCCTAACATTATTATTGATGATGGTAGTGATGTAGTTGCTACCTTAATTCAAGAACGTCAAGACCAGATTGCTGATTTAATCGGTACAACCGAAGAAACCACCACAGGTATTGTCCGCCTACGTGCTATGCACAGAGACGGCGTATTGACATTCCCCGCCGTTAACGTCAACGACGCGGACACTAAGCACTTCTTTGATAACCGCTACGGTACAGGTCAATCTACCCTCGATGGCGTAATTCGCGCTACCAACGTACTACTAGCAGGTAAAACCGTAGTTGTAGCAGGTTACGGTTGGTGCGGTAAAGGTACAGCAATGCGGGCGCGGGGACTTGGCGCTAACATAATTGTTACCGAAATTGACCCCACCAAAGCCATTGAAGCAGTTATGGATGGCTTCAGAGTAATGCCAATGGCAGAAGCAGCACCTCTGGGTGACTTGTTTATTACCGTTACAGGTAACAAGCACGTCATTCGCGGTGAACACTTCGAGGTGATGAAAGACGGTGCAATGGTTTGTAACTCTGGTCACTTCGATATCGAAATTGACCTCAAAGCACTAGCTGAAAAAGCAACTGAAGTTAAGCAAGTACGCAACTTCACGCAAGAATACCGTTTGCAAAATGGTAAATCTGTTGTAGTACTAGGCGAAGGCAGACTGATTAACCTAGCAGCAGCAGAAGGACATCCTAGTGCAGTTATGGATATGAGTTTTGCTAACCAAGCTTTAGCTTGCGAATATCTCGTCACGAATAAAGGCAAACTCGAACCAGGATTACATTCCATTCCTGTTGAGGTTGATAAAGAAATTGCTCGGCTGAAGTTGCAAGCAATGGGAATAAGCCTTGATACCTTGACACCAGATCAAACTGAGTACATCAACTCTTGGACTGCTGGTACTTAAGATTAACTAAGGTTTAAACCAAAAGTGGGGGGTAAGAGGTGAAAATATACTTCTTATCCCTTTCCTTTTTTAACGCAGATTAATAGCTAATCAGCGCAGTTTATATTATTTATCTCGCTTCACCTCCTGATTTAACTGCACTCAAAGTGCATAAACTCATTACGCTCGACCTACATAGTAAGTACAAGGTTCAACTTAATATGGAGCAATTATGAAATCGAGCTTACTTCCTGTTTGTGTTGCAGTGATGGCAATTGCGACTTCAGAGATGAGTACTGTAGGAATTGCCCAAGCTCAACAATGGACAAAAACACCACCAATTTTTAATATTCCAGCCAACAGTATACAAATACCTCGAAATATAAAAATCTTGCCATCCGTATCTGGAAACTTAGAATTAGTTCCAGGTCAATACGGCTACCAAGTACAATGTCAGAACGTAAAAGTTTATTTAATTAGCGAGGAGTATATCGAAGAACCCCCAACTCAAACACCACCTGGAGGAGTCGATTTAGGTCTCTCAAAAAAACCCATATTTAAATACCAGGGAATAGTTAAACCAGATAATAATAAAGATAACTCTGGTTCTACAACTTACTGTAAATACTCGGTTTCGCCTGATCCCCAATCTGTAGAAAAAAAAGCATTCTTGGTATTCGATACTCTTACTGTTTGCCCAGAACCTAAGAAGCTCGTCACTATTCTCAATACAAATGTGAAAGTAAATTTCAAAGAAGTTGTTTGCGGCATCGGGTAATTTTCGGCAGTATTAAATAGCGCTCGCTCTGATTCATGAAGAATGAAAATCGGGCTACTGAATTTGACATTTATCCAAAATAAACAATGAAATATTTTTTTGATACTCTTCAAAATTCCCACACCAAACTAATCAAGAAGATGTTATTTTCTTTGTTGGGTTTGAGTACGACCTCCATAAGTCTATTATGTTTACCAGTCACAGCACAAAATTTCCGACCTCTACCGAATCAAGTTGACATCTCAGTTCGTCCCGCATTGTATTTCGGTGGAAAGTTAGACAATCTCAAACAGATGAATCAAGGGTCTAAATATGTTGTACCAGGACAGAAAATTGTTCTGACTAAAGCCGATGCGTTTTTACAGTCTGGTGATAAGTACGCTTTTAACATTAGCTATTATGTCTTCCTCAAACCTGGAAAAAATGCGCCATCTTTACCCCAGTTTACTAACCGTCTGCTCCTGAACAACAAGGAAATTGTCAATCAGCATGGTGTCAAGTTTAGTAACGATGATAGCCTAGTTAATGGTGGGAGGATTAAAGTCATTCACACCCAAGCATATTTACCGATAGGTGAGAGTGTTTTAGTATTGTCAGTTGATGATGACAATACTATCTCCGAAACCGATGAGAGCAATAATGTGCGTCGTTTTGTTGTGAGCGTTCAACCTTAGAATTGCCACAAAAAAGGCGATCGCGTTCACAGCACAGCAGTTTAATATCAAGATGTTTGCAGTTCGCAAAAGTCGCGATCGCTCTCTGTGAAGAGAGAAGTAATTAATGTCGATATAGCAGTTTTCATATTTATGCGGAAACCCCTGTATTAGTAGTCTTCAGCCCCCAGTATTGAATCACTAACTACCAATTAGCAGTCACTAACCGCAAAAACCTGATACAGTTAAGCGAAACTGACTCTTAAACAAACTTAGCAATGACCGAGTGGATCACTAATACCATTACTTCTTTAGGCTATTTAGGAATTGGACTATTAATGTTCTTGGAAAATCTCTTTCCGCCAATTCCTTCAGAATTAATCATGCCATTAGCAGGATTTACAGTAGCTAGAGGCAAGATGGAATTAGCGCCTGTTATTTTAGCGGGAGTAATTGGCACAATATTAGGGGCGTTGCCTTGGTATTATGTGGGCAAACTGGTAGGTGAGGATAACTTAAAACGGTTAGCTGATAAATATGGTAAATGGATTTCAGTATCCAGCCGAGATATTGAAAAAGCGGATAACTGGTTTGACAAACATGGTGAAAAAGCTGTTTTGTTTTGTAGACTTGTCCCAGGAGTTCGTACTTTAATATCCCTACCAGCAGGGATAAGCGGTATGCCTTTAGTTCCTTTTTTAATCTACTCAACTATAGGTACTGCATTATGGGTAAGTTTATTAACTTTTGCTGGCTACGCCTTGGGTGATAACTATGAACTTGTAGATGAGTATCTTGGCCCTGTTTCTAAAATAGTATTTGTTGGTCTAGTAGTTGCTTTTGTTGTTTGGGTGGTTAACAAGAGAAGAAAGAAAAAGCACTAAACAACAGGTGAAAATATTTAAAATTGCCTGATTAAGCGGTTATAAAACACTTACATGAGTATTAGTGGTGAAGAACGAAGCCGCAAGTTTATTACCACTGAACCATTAGGGAAAAGTGGCCAAAAAGGTGAAAGGAAAGTTTGGGAGGCTGTTAAAATAGCTTTTGCAGAGAGGAACTGTCTTAGCTATTGGCGCTATCCCATTTTTTCTCAAGTCGGAAATATTCGTAAAGAACCAGACATTTTAATTGCTGATTTTGATTTGGGTTTAATTGTAATTGAAGTTAAATCAGTTACGATTGAACAGATAGTTAATATTAATGGTCATCGCTGGCAATTTAGCAACTTTTATACGAAATATAGTAATCCTTATGAGCAAGCAGAAAATCAATTATTTGCTTTGTTGGGATATTGCGATCGCGAACCACTCCTCCGCCGCCAAATAACAGGTCGTACCTTAGTATCTTTACCTTTAATTACCATAGAAGAATGGCAGCAAAAAGGTTTTAACAAACTTCCTAGCTGTCCACCAATTATATTTAAAAATCATTTACATTTATCATCAACAACCACGTCTAATCATCTCCTCGTCCAGCATATTCAGCAAACAACTCCAGTCATTAAAGGTAAAAACTTAAATGAAGAACAATGGAAATTACTACTAGCAGTATTAGGCGGAACTCCAATTTTCCGTAAGTCTGTAAATAAACCTTCGGAAATTAATCTACTTTCTCCAAATATACTACCTGCGGAAGGAACGCGCGGGTGGGTGTTATCTCAGATACGCCAACAATTATCAGAACTTGATTTACATCAAGAAACAATTGCTAAACAAATTCCCCCAGGATTACAACGTATTCGAGGTATTGCCGGATCAGGAAAAACAGTATTACTGTGTCAAAAAGCGGCGCAAATGCACCTCAAATATCCAAATTGGGATATTGCTTTAGTATTTTTTAGCCGTAGTCTTTACGAACCAATAATAAAAGAAGTAAATAAATGGTTGCGTCGGTTTAGTAGTGGAGAAGTACAGTTAAACCTCTCTTCTGTTGACGGTGGGGTTCAATCTTCTAAATTAAAAGTATTACACGCTTGGGGCGCAAAAAATCAGCCTGGACTTTACAGCACTATTTGTGAAGCTGCTAAAGTAAAACCCCTCACAGCTTACGAAACAAAAAGCAAGCAACCCCACGAAAGTTTGGCAGAAGTATGTAGTTTGCTATTTGAAGATGCAATCATTCCCCAAATATTTGATGCCATTTTAATTGATGAAGGGCAAGATTTAATTGTTGATTATAAGTTAAAATTCCAAAATAAGCAACCTTTTTATTGGATGGCTTATCAAGCGTTAAAATTTGTTGATTCACAATATCCAGAACAAAGACGCTTAATATGGGCTTATGATGAATCCCAAAGTTTATCAAGTTTAAATATCCCTACAGCAAGCGAATTATTTGGAGATGAGTTAGGTCATTTAGTAACAGGGCAATATTCAGACGGAATCAAAAAAAGTGAGATTATTCACCGATGTTATCGCACACCTAGCCAAATTGTAACAGTCGCTCATGCTTTGAGCATGGGTTTACTGCGCCCAGGGGGAATGCTATCAGGAATTACTCGAACTGAAGATTGGAAAGCTATCGGTTATGAAGTTACGGGGCGCTTTACTCGTGGTCAAAAAATCACATTGCGACGTATCAATGAAGATTTTCCTAATCTGATATCTCAATTATGCAAAAAGCCGTTGTTAGAGTTTGAAATTTACAGTTCACGGCAAGCAGAATTTACTGCTTTAGCGGATAAAATTTTAGATAATCTTAAGCAAGATGCTCTCAAACCCCATGAAGATATTTTAGTAGTAGTTTTAGGTGATTTTTTTGAAGCAGTAAGATTAGAAAATCATGTTGCTAGTTTTTTAATACAACAAGGGATTAATATTTTTATTCCTGGCGCGACTGAATGTAATATATTGAAACCAGATCCAGAAAAACGCGATCGCAACAAGTTTTGGTGTAATGGTGGGGTAACAGTATCTCGTATCCACCGCGCCAAAGGACACGAAGCTGATATGGTTTATGTGGTAGGTTGCGATCGCATTGCTCAAGATGAAAGTAATATTACCCTGCGTAATCAACTATTTGTAGCCTTAACTAGAACAAGAGGTTGGGCAAACTTAAGTGGGATTGGTAAATATCCTTTTTATGAAGAAATTAGACGAGTAATTAAGAGTGATGGGACATTTAATTTTACTTTTAATCATCGCCCCAAGCGAGAAATTAGCGTTACCGATGCAGGGGAATTACTCAAGCGATATGCAGCAGGAGACAGAAATTTTCAAGGCGCAGATTTGCGGGGTATTCAGTTAGCTGGCGCAGATTTGCGTAATGCTAATTTGATTAATACTCAGTTATGTAATGCAGATTTAAGTAATGCTAAGTTAGATGGGGTAAAGTTTGCGATCGCAGATTTAACTAACGCTAATTTAACTGGCGCAAGTTTGCGAAAAGCTAAGTTAATTGGTGCGATTTTGCGAGAGGCAGATTTAAGTAATGCAGATTTAAGTTTCGCAGACTTAAGTGATGCAGATTTACATAATACTAAGTTTGTAGGTGCAAATTTAAACTTGGTAGATTTCAGTGGTGCTGGAATGTAGTTTAAAATTTTGATAGCGATACAATAATATTAGAAAACTATTATAAGCTTAGAGCCAAGCCCTAACCCGATCAAGCCTAAGCAATATTGCTTAATAAATGAAATTGGCGATCGCAAACTTTACCCAACTACTATATTTCAATGAAAATAAAACCCCAATTGTGGAAAGTCATAACAGCACTAACATTAACAACATCAATTGTTACTGCGATTAGTACCTATCCTACTATAGCTGACACTCCAACGAGTACTAAGCAAATCATTAGAAAATTTATTACTTTATCTGGGCATACAGCACCTATTCGGGCAATCGCCCTTAGTCTTGACAAACAAACATTAGCTAGTGGTAGTGATGACCAAACAATCAAACTATGGAATATTAAAACAGGGCAGTTACTCCGTACTATAAATGCTCATAAAGATAGAGTGACATCTGTTGCCTTTACTCCTAATGGCAAGATATTAACTGCTAGCGACCAAGAGAACACAATTAAATTGTGGAACTTTAATAATGGGGAATTATTAACTACTCTGACAGGGCATAAAGCAGGAATAGCATCAATTGCAGTAAGCCCTGATAGCAAGATATTAGTTAGTGCTAGTGAAGATAAAGTTATTAAGCTGTGGAACTTAAATAACAATCAACTACTTCGTACAAAAATAGCTGAAGCAACTTTTCTTGTAATTAGTCCCGATGGTAAAACCTTATTTAGTGGTAGTGAAAATGGCACAATTAAACAATGGAATCTCCGCACTTTTAAACTGCAACGAACTTTAATTCCACCAAAACCTAAATCTCCCCCCTTTCCTGGTCAAAAAGCCTCTAGAGTTTACTCCTTAGCAATCAGTCCTTCGGGGCAAACTCTTGTTAATGGTGGTTACGATGATAGTCATCAGACAATTCAAGAAACTGATCAAAAAAATATTAAGGTATGGAATCTAAAAACAGGGAAAGTACTTCACAACTTCTCTATGGGTATTGGTAGCGCTGATACCGTTGCCATCAGTCCCGACGGGAAAACCTTTGCTAGTGGTGGTTTAGCAAGCTCAATTTACCTTTGGGATTTGAAGACAGGGAAGTTACTACGTACTCTTGAGGGTCATGCAGGAGGAATTTATGCTTTGGCTTTTACCCAAGATGGCAAAACTTTGATTAGTGGAAGTGGCGATAAATCGATCAAGGTTTGGCAATTATCGCCTTGAAATTTTAGGGATTTGAGACAGCAGATGCAAATAGTTTTTAGCTGACTTTTACCAAGCTCAAACCTGATTAAACTGGAAAGCGTTCCAATTCTGGTCGCTTCCAAGAACCTAAATTTGCCGCAGCGTCGTAAGTACTTTGAAAAAAGGTAAGGAGTAGTGCATCTGGATCAGATGCCTGCCGCACAGCTTCATAAGGCAAAATAAACTCTTGCATCTTATCGCTATAAAATGCCTCCGGTGGCTGGATGGCGTAATCTTTAAATCCTTCCGGTGCAGGATAAGCATAAGAGTAAAACAACGGCTCCACTTCTCCACTACCAGGCCAGAATCCACAACTGCTACAAACGTGGGAGTAAGCCTCTCTTGTCACCCTATCTGCCAAATTAGGAATTCCACCTGGATGCTCTGGAGCAGTATCCCCAGAGAAGCGAGTCACAGCAAGGTCAAAGCTACCCCAGAAAAAATGTACAGGGCTGCATTTACCAATAAAAGAAGAGCGAAATGTCTTCATCACTCGGTCTGCTTGCACAAGAATACGCCAACACCTTTGTGCATATTCCGAATCGTAAGCTGTATGTTGGTAATCTTGGTCAAAAGGAATTGCCTCCGCTACTTCCTGCGGCATTGTCCAAATCTTAACTTTAATATCAAGCTCACTTAAAGCGTTCATCACCTCTTGATAAAAGTCTGCTACCGAGCGGGGTTTAAGAGCGATGCTTTTGCTAGTACCGTCGCTCGTCTCAATGCGTAATTCGTGAGCAAGAAAATCGAAAATAATCTCAAAGGTGCGTGTTCCTGATGGGATTGAAGAGGTTGTCAGTCCACGCGGAGTTACATACAGAGTAGAGTGCCACGAATGGTTAATAAAAGGAGTTAGCTTTAGCCGAATTTTGCCAATGATTTGAGTCCACATATGAAGCGTTGCATAGGTATCTTGCCATTCTGCAACTGGCAGGCTCGGCCAAACGCTATCAATGGAATTTGCCATAATGGAAGCCTCCAAATCAGGAAATTAGCTATACTAATTGACTTTAGCTCAACTTTTCTTTTAAACACAATAAAACCAAAATTATGCCCCCAAGCTTTTAACGGCTTGGGGGTTCGCAGTATGGTAATACCTTAAACTACGCCGATTTACTTAACTGCTCAGATTTTGCCATTTCTACAGGCAATACCGTCTGTTTAGCTTCTGCTTCCAGAAACTTAGCTACTTGAGCTTCAATTTGCTCTCGAACAATCACGCGATACTCTACGAAATGTTCAATCTGAGCGCAAACAGCTAAATAACTACTTACACCACCTGGATTATGCCGCAACATATTGAACAGATTGCGCCAGAATTGCCAGCGAGTATTACGAACTACCCCTTGTCGCCAACAAATAATTAGAAATGCGCGAATCGTGACCCAATTCAACTTTTTAGCATCTCTCTTACCTTTTTTCGGGTAAGTTGCTTCTCCTAACATCCGGTAGTGGCGATAAGCCCGATCCAAAAACCGTTTTGGCTCGTATAATTCCCAAAATGCCTCGACATATTCCCTGGCAATATCTTGTACTGGTCGAGTTGGCACGAAGTTCATCAAAGTTGTTTGATTAATATTTGCTGATTTAGCCCGTAGCCGTCCCTCTTTTTCTAGTCGATGCCAAAGCGCAGTATCAGGTAAAGCTTGCAACATACTAAATAGTGCAGTGGGAATCGCTGTTTTCTCAACAAACTTAACAATTCGCGCACCTGCCCCTGCCTTTTCTCCATCAAATCCAATGATGAATCCCGCCATCACCCGCAACCCGCTACGGGTAATAGAGTTTACTGCTTCGCTGAGAGAGTCCCGTGTGTTTTGGAATTTATGAGTTAAAGTTAAACTCTCTTCATCTGGGGTTTCAATTCCTAAAAATACTGCCCCAAAATTACACTGAACCATTAAATCCATCAGTTCTTGGTCGTTAGCTAAGTCAACTGAAGCTTCTGTTGCAAAGGAAAAAGGATAGTTATGTTCAACCATCCAAGGCTTCAGTTCCTTCAAAAATAACTTGACGTTACGCTTATTACCAATAAAGTTGTCATCTACCATGAAAATACTGCGCCGCCAACCAAGTTCATAAAGGCGCTCTAATTCCGCTAAAAGTTGGGTAGGCGTTTTAGTTCTAGGTTTGCGACCATACAGCACAATAATGTCGCAGAATTCGCACTGGAAGGGACAACCGCGCGAGAACTGCACAGACATTTCTGAATATGCGTCGAGTTCTAGCAAATCAAAGCGGGGAATTGGGGTAGAACTAACGTCGGGTTTTTCTCCGTTAGAGCGAAATATACCGGAGCGATCGCCTCTTTCAATTGCTGCTATAAATAAAGGCAGAGTGATTTCCCCTTCATCCAAAATCAAAAAATCAGCCCCAGCCGATAAGGAATCATCAGGTATAGCAGTAGGATAAGGGCCACCAACTGCAACAAGCTTACCTCTGCCTTTAGCCTCCCTAATTTGGGCTTGCAAATCCTCTTTCTGCACAATCATTGCCGAAAGAATTACCAAATCAGCCCATTCCCATTCTGCTTCTGTAACTGTACGAATATTGCGGTCTACTAATTTAAATTCCCACTCTTGAGGCAAAATTGCCGCTACAGTCACTAAACCTAGAGGCGGTAGCATTGCTTTATAGTTGAGTAAAGCTAGAGTTTTTTCAAAAGACCAAAAGCTTTTGGGAAATAGCGGATATAGCAGTAAAACTTTCATTAAATTCTGATTGTAAATAATAGGGTTATATTGCAAATACTAGCTTGAATTGCCAAAAAGCTAGATATGGATAATAAGACGGTAAGCAAAAAGCCTTTGTTTCACAGGCAGGTATTAGCCTATATTAACTTCGGGGTTTGGTAGGAGCAAGTAATTAGACCTCTTGCGTATGTCAAGGTTTAGTTAATTAACCACAGATGAAAGACGGATAAACACAGATGCACACAGATGTAATAATCTATTTTTGCTCATAGGTCTATTGTTCGTCTCTACTGATTGAATCAAGAATATCCCTGTCAATACCGCAGATTTTCAAAAGTAGACCAAGGTATATTCAAAACTTATTGTGGTTAACTTTGTAATGCCCAAGCGAGAAAGCGTTCCGTATAGTAAAGGGCTAACTGATTACTGATACCACTATAAATAGCATCAAAAGCGTGTTCAGCCCAAGGAATTTCTAAAAAGACAACGGTATTTCCTGCATCTCGCAGGTGTTGATACAAACTTTCTCCATACTTCGCTTCTACAAGATGATCGCGTCCACCATATATCAGCAAAGTTGGCGGTAAACCTGGCATAACATAGCTAATAGGTGAAGCTTGTTGATAAAGCAGAGGGAACTCTGTAGGAGAACCCCCCAGAAAGGCTTCTAAAACTGCATTAGTATTAATTGGATTTGGAAACGGCGGAGCAGCGTAGCCTCGAACTAAGTCAACAGGGCCATAGTAACTAACTACTGCTTTAATCGGTGCGGAGTCTTTTTGATAAGCTGCAAGCATTGCTAAGTGAGCGCCAGCAGAGCGCCCCATTAAAGCTATCCGTTCAGGGTCTACCTCATATTCTTTGGCATGATCTCTAATAAAGGATAAAGCCGTTTGTACGTCTTCAAGTTGGGCTGGAAAGCGATATTTAGGGGCGTGTCGGTAGTCGATCGCAATTACTGTATAGCCCCGTGCCGCCATGTAGCGATTAAAGGCTGCATCATTAACGGGACTACCACGTTGCCATGAGCCACCGTAGATGGTGACGATTGTAGGATACTTCCCTACTGATATTGGGCGGTAAATTTCCAAACTCAAAGGCACACCGTCGGAAGTAGCAAAGCGAACACCTGAAGTTTGGCGTACTTGGTTATCAGCAATTCCTGTAAATACTTCAGCTAGTACAAAGGGATGAGGGCGCATTTGTGCCTGTATCTCTTGCGGCACTTTTTCCATGTACCCTGACCCTAATGCCGCTTGCATCGCTTTATTTGAGCTTGTTAAGGTGCTGGGAAGTTGTACTAGGGGGATGGTACTTAAAATTAATCCCAGTGCGCTACAAAATAAAGCCAAGCGAGATAACCAACTGTACTTACTGCTTGGTAAAGATAACAATAGAGCGATCGCATTTCCCACCGCTAGTATTGGACTAATCTCTGGCGCACCTACTCCCAAGGGTAGTAGCCAAGACGTAGGAGCCGGAATCACAATCCACACGCTCAGAAACAAAACTGCTGCACTGAAAAATAAAGTCAGCCCAAGATATCCAACTTTAAAGAGCGTCACCACTAGCTAAACCTTGATGAAGCGAGAATATAGGTAAAATTCATTATGTTTGTATTTTATTAAGAAAATGAAAGATGTGTAACACAGCACATCTATCTTAAGGAGGAAGTGATTTAATTGTGATAGTTTGCCAGATCAAAAACTATGCAACCGTCAGATGTGACAACCATCAGGGAATTTATCAACCTTAATACTCTAACGATCCAAAAAGTGCTAAATCAATGTTGGTTAGCAGTTGCGGGCAATGAAATCTTGATTAATTGTCCCACACCAGGAGTCGCTAATATACTGCAACCCGCTTGTGAATCTTTATATAATATGGCGATCGCTGTTGGATTTACTGAATTATCTATTGTTGCTGATGACTACAGGCAGCATATTCATGCTGATAGCTCACTTGATGAGTTGCAAACCTAATAGAATTTTTACTTCAATAACTTAAAATATGCTGTAATTAGCAATTAATTTACAAATACAACACAGTTTTTCAGTTACGTGGGATTATTTCTAGCTTAATGTTAACGGGGCAATAGCCCCGTCATAGCTGGTCGCCCTTAATTTTGCAGAAAACTATTGAGGATTACCCCTACTATTTTTATTCTGCTGGTCGTTGAGTAGCAGCAGCATTTTCTGGAGCTTCTTTAGCTCTTAAAGCATCAGCACCCTCACCCAGCAACTCTTGAGGATCTACTGATTGATCAGCCGCAGTATCAACACTCCCTTCAGCATTAGTATTTGGTTTGTTAGAAGCTCCTTTATGGCTGGCATGACCGCTAGGCATAACTACTTTCCTTACTAAAAATCAGTTGAATATCCCCTCAGCCTAGACATATTCATTTCAGGAATACCCTATCTTAGGGCTTATATCAATTAACAATTATCAATGATCCTAGAACTAAAGTAGCGTAATTGAAATGTAATAAATATCTGCCTCAGCTTTCATTCGCCAGAATAGCCAATACATATATGACGCTGCCATCATAAAGTCGCCAATTCCCCATGAATAATGTCTCCTGAACTTTCACCTTGAAATAATAATTTTCCATAACTCAAGAAGGGGGACAAGCATCTAACAATTGATAATTGTTAATTGATAATTGTTAATGATTAATATGGCATTAATTTTAGCTCTTGACTTCGGCGGTACAAAACTGGCAGCAGCATTGGTTGAAGCAGATACAAAAAAATTGCTGGCTGATAGGCGTACTCTTTCACCACCTAATGCTAATGCTAGTACTGATTTAACAATTATGCGATCGCTCATTGATGAGTTATTGCAAACACAAAAACCTGCTGCTATAGGTGTCAGTTTTGGCGGCCCAGTAGATGCAAAAACTGGAACTGTACGACTATCCCATCATGTTTCTGGTTGGGAAAATACTCCGCTTAAGGAAATTTTACAAACCGAATTTCAAGTTCCGGTTAGTGTAGACAATGATGCCAACGTCGCCGCCTTGGGCGAACATCGCTTTGGTGCAGGTATGGGATACGATAGTTTGCTTTACATCACCGTTAGCACAGGTGTGGGAGGCGGTTGGATATTAAATCAACAACCCTGGCGTGGCACTGAAGGCATGGCAGGAGAAATCGGACATACTGTTGTAGATCCAAATGGAGCAATTTGTTTATGCGGTAAGCGAGGATGTTTAGAGCGGTTGGCTTCTGGATCTTACATTGCTGCTACCGTAAAAGAAGAATTGCGATCGCAACCAAACCAAGGAAAATACTTGCGTTCTCTTGTAGATAATAACTTAGACTTAATTACTGCACAGTTAGTCAGTCAAGCTGCATCTCTTGGCGATGACTTAGCTTGGTCGGTGCTAGAAAGAGCAGGTTGGGCATTTAGGAGTAGCTATCGGCAATGTAGCGAACTTAATTAACCCCCAACGCATTATTTTAGGTGGTGGAGTAACTAAAGCAGGCGATCGTTTTTGGGAAGTAGTGCGGCGTGTAGCTGTTGAAACGGCATTACCGGAAATTCATTTTGATGTTGTACCAGCAGCACTTGGAGATCAAGCACCCTTATGGGGAGCAGTGGCTTTAGCCACCAATGTGATTGAAGTCACATAAAAAGCTGATAAATTACACAATATACATCTCTGGTTAATCACCATCCGGACAAAATAAATAGAAGATATTAGAAGAGTAGAGTTCACGCCCTTATTTCTATGTATCCCCAAGTTCGTCTGCTTCCTGGTGCTGTTTCTGAAATTTTGGTTTCTGTTAGCGAAACAGGCGTTCTAACTTTAGCTGACCGTTATGGTTTAATGGCAGCCACCTTGGAAGAGTCTTTAGAGGAAGAAGAAAAACAGGCGATAGACAGACTATTACGGGCTGTGATTAAAGGGCGCTTCAAAATGGTAGAACAAGTTTCAGCCGTAGAATATTAAAGATACAACTGTGTTTCGCTGCTAAATAACTCAATGGGCGTTGAACTGTTTAGTAGCGATCGCAATTTCAATAAATTCAGCCAGCTATTTTGTGCGAATTCTATAAACAAATATGCAGCTATGCTTTAGGGCTAATGGAAATCCTGATTTAAATATTATCCCTGAGTGGCTATCGGTTGAATTATCATTAGATACAAGATTGCCTGAATATCAAGTTTGGGTTATACCTTGGATTGCTGAACCCGCACTGGCTTTAGGAACACTGGAACTAGATGGCACTGTGGCAGGATGGATAAATTATCTAGAAAGTTGGGGATTTAAAGATATTATCCAGGTAGATTGTTTTGAGTTTTTTAGTCCCAGGGCTGACCGCGATCGCTAAGTAGCTATGAACTAATAGCACAATTATGAGCCGTAATTTTAAATTTTATCCGCTTAGTGAAATTGATGGGATAACTAAACAGTATTCAAGAGAAAAATAGATTAGAAGTTATAAATACACATTTATGGGACGAAAAGCAAAACTAAAAAAAATCAGGAAGGAGACTGTTGAAAATCCAACATCATCAGATTTAACTCAAGCTGATGATCCAACTAAATTTGTTCAGCAGTTAGGGAAACAGGGGTACAACTTACAACAGATACAGCGTTCCCCTGAATTACCCAATCAAAAATTTGATCCTCAAGTTTAAACTTGATTGCACTTTCAATAAATTAACGCTTTCAGCATAATGCTGAAAGCGCTGTTGTCTCTGACCTACATCACTGCTGATGGTGTTGCTATTTATAGCTTTGCTAGAATTTTCCGTATTTTTACCGCATAAATAGCATCATAATTACGGAATTATTTATTCTAGGCGCTACCTGTGAATGCAACTTCTGGGAATTTAGATTGAGCTTCAGACATCGGTCGCCGTCTGCCTTCTTCTTGCCAGTAGTTAATCACTTCTGTTGCTTTGTTTAGCACTGCAACGCGATCAACATCAGCAATCCAATGCTTGGATTCTAGCTCAGTTTTTAGCTGTTCCCACGCATCATTTCTAGGCCAGAAAAAGTAAGATGTCAAAGGGCTTGTACCTTTACCAACTACTTGATCAACTGCTATCGCCACGTTCTCATCTAGCCAGAGAACTTTTAATATGAACTTGGACAATCACACCTCCGGGAAAAACCCAGAATTATTTGGTTTAATTTACAGACGACTATTTTAGCGCATGGCAAGACTGGATCTATCAGTTATATACTGAACATTTTGCGAACTAAATTAGTTATTTCATTTGGAGGGAGCAATTTTTGGTGCAAGAATCTAGCTGTAGTGTGATTGTAGTTTTCGATATTGACGGTGTTGTGCGGGATGTGACCGGATCTTATCGTCGTGCGATCGCAGATACTGTAGAGCAGTTTACAAATAAAGCATATCGCCCTGACCAAGCAGATATTGACGCACTCAAGTCTGAAGGGATTTGGAATAATGACTGGGAAGCTTCTCAGGAGTTAATTTATCGCTACTTTGAATCGGTTGGGCAACAACAAGTCTCGGCTATGCCTGATCAGAATAAGCGATCGCTTATTCAAATCGACTACAATGCCCTTGTTGATTTTTTTCAATCTCGCTATCGCGGAACTAATTCCCAAAAGTGGAATGGTTATATTTGCGACGAACCGTTGTTGTTACAGTTAAGCTATTTAGAACAACTCAGCGCAGCTAATATTCCTTGGGGATTTTTTAGTGGTGCGCCCCACGCCGAAGCTGCTTATGTTTTGGAAAGACGGCTTGGGATTAACTCACCTATTTTAATTGGGATGGAAGATGCACCTGGTAAGCCTGACCCTACAGGATTAATTTTAGCAGTGCAACAGCTAGAACAACTACATCAAGTCAATGCTGCTATTCCTGTCGTTTATGTAGGTGATACAGTTGCGGATATGTATACTGTCACTCAAGCGCGTACTAAGCTTTCGCGTACTGTAATTGGCGTAGGTATTTTACCGCCACACCTTCAGGCAACACCTGAACGTCGTGATGATTATGCTGCTAAACTTTTGGCTGCTGGCGCATCTGTAGTTTTTAATAATGTTCAAGAATTAACTATTGAAGAAATTACCAAGTTAACAATTAACGATTAACAATTATCAATGAACAAGTATGATGAAATATTGGCGTGAAACGCTAGCGGTGGCACAGCGAATTTTAATTGAATTACTCAGGCGACGATTTAGCCTAATTTTGTGGTGTATTTTCCCAATTACTATTTTAGTAATTAATGGATTGTTGATTGCAGAAAGAACTAAGCTATCAATGAGTGACGCTTTTGAAAATGTTGCACCTTCAGCATTAATCGGCTCTGCACTTTTTTTTAGTTGTCTAGGGGGTACTGTGGCAACTGTCGTAGCAGAGCGAGAACAGCAAACTTTGAAACGTTTGTTTTTGTCTCCGTTGAGTGGTCTTTCGTATTTTTTGGGAATTTTTATAGCACACAGTTGTATCGGTTTTGGTCAAGCTTTAATAATTTATACAGTTGCAGCTTTTTGGGGCGCTAAATTTCAAGGTTCCTTGCTATTAGGTGGAATAATTATTTTATTAAGTATTATTTCTTATGTAGGGTTAGGTTTTATTCTTAGTACCCATTTTGCGCGTCGGACACATGATGTTAATTCGATAGTTGCATCTTTTGGCGTACCTTTATTAATGATGGGTGGCGCGTTTTTTCCCACATCTTTTTTCCCAGATTCTCTACTGAAAATAGCTAAATTTAATCCAATTTATCACATGAATGAAGCTTTAATAGCAGTTTCTGATCGGGGGGATGGATTAGCAAAAATTGAGTCGCACTTTGGGTTTTTGTGTGTATTTGCTGTCTTAGTAGCTGGAGGTGGATGGCTTTCTTACAGAAGTATGGTGCAAATTGAAAGGAGGCTATAACGCCAGTGTTAAATATAGAAAAGTTGAGCAAGTCTTACGGTAAAAGAGCAGTTTTACATGATTTAACTCTGCATATTGAGTCGGGAGAGATTTATGGTTTATTAGGGCCAAATGGTGCAGGAAAGACTACAACTATCAATATTTTATGTAATTTGTTGCGGGCAGATAGTGGTAATATTGCTATCAATAACAAACCTGTATCTGAAGCAACTAAACCATTAATTGGGGTTGCACCACAAGAAAATTTACTTTATAAAAGTTTATCTTGTGAAGAAAATTTGAATTTTTTTGCTCAAATTTACGGATTATCAAATCAAGAACGGCGTAAACAAGTACAACTAAGTTTAGAAGCTGTTAATTTAGCTGATAGAGCTAAAAGTACTGTAGAAACCCTTAGTGGTGGAATGCAGCGACGGTTGAATATTGCTGCGGCAATTGTGCATCATCCTAAGTTATTGATTTTAGATGAACCAACAACTGGGTTAGATATAGAAGCGCGTTATGAAATTTGGGAATTAATTCGTCAGTTGCAAAGTCAAGGAATGACTATTTTGCTGACGACGCATTTGTTAGAAGAAGCAGAACGTTTATGTCAGCGTATTGGGATTATAAAAAATGGTCGGGTAGTAGCAGAAGGTACTTTAGCTGAATTACGCAAACTGATTTCTGCCCAAGAAATTATTATTGTTCAAACAGAGGATAAAGACAGGGCGATCGCTTGCGCCGAATCTTATGGTTTTAGGACTAGGAATTATGGTAACGATCTAGCCTTTTGGCTACCAGAACATTTAGAACTCAAGGAAATTATTGCACGGTTTGATGGCATTGCTTTAGATTCTATTTCTAGGCAGCAAGTGCGGCTGGAACATATATATATAGAAGTGACACAGAGTTAGCGCTCTTTGATTCAAGACTTATGCAAAGCCTCTATCTGTAGGGTGCGTTAGCGAAGCGTAACGCACCCTACCCACTAAAATATCTGAACGTTAATCAGTATGAATCGTCAGTTGCTTGATCTACTTAGGTGGTGGAAAAAGCTTTCCGCATTTTGGCTTAGTACAATTCAGTGTTTAAGCGCAGGCGTACTAAAAGATTAAAAAGATATCTTGTATATGTAGCTAGGTTCAGAACTTAAAGCGGCTGTTTTAAATTAAAAATCTTTACTTTAAAACCGCAACTTTCTTGAAAAAACTGGCTGAATAGCTTACTTGTGTTAAATAAATTAGCTGAATTAAGTTTTAATTTCATGCTAAAAGCTTGATAAAAGTTCTCTTTTAATAAAAGTCAAAATCAGATTTGATCGTGGCTTTTTTAAGAGTTATACCTGCTGCCGAAACTTGTGCTTGTGTACTGCTAAAAAATCATCGGGGATGAAATTAATCTTATGAAAAATACTGGTAAAAGAAGGCTTTACAGACAATTAGTAGCAGCCAGTTTAATCCTGGGTGGTGCATTTCAGTTAGCAGCACCAGTACTAGCTGAGGGAACGGCGGCGGGAACATCAATTAGCAACACGGCAACTGGTACTTATGATGACGGTAGTGGTACAACGATTGATACTACGTCTAATACCGTTACCATTACCGTGGCAGAAGTCGCAGGTATTGATGTTAGCCCAAGTAATACTCCTGCTGGCGCGGCTCCAGGCAGTAATATTAACTATGAATTTAAGGTAACAAACACAGGTAACGACCCAACTAAATTTGTATTACCTAGTGCAGCTACTATTGTAAGTGGCCCTGGTACTGTCCAAAGTGTAATAGTTTCTACTAACAGCACTTTTGGTGATGGTGATGACCAAACTATTACCAATCCATACACTACACCATCTATAGTTGCGGGTGGATCTGTCTATGTACGGGTTGTAGTAACGGTTAATAGTGGAGCAACAGCAGGCACTCCTATTAACATAGAATACGGTAATTCTGCAAATCCAGATGGAACAAACCAAGATTTCACTAATAGTACCCCATTCGACGCTAAGACAGAAGACAATGCTGATAATGCTAATGGTGAAACTGCTGGCGTTCCTACCAATGGTGTACGCGAAGATAGTGCCACAAGCACCGCAAATGTAGCCGCAGCAAACTCTTTATTGAATGGCCCAAGTGGTCAACCAGCAGCTACAGGGCCAGACGGCACGACAAATACTGACTTTACGGATAAGAGTACTTCTGTTCCAGCAAATACGTCACCAGGAACTACCATCGATCCAGGTACTGTTCTCTACACCAACACTATCCAAAATACAGGCAACGCTTCTGCTGCTTTTACAGTACAACCGACTACGTTGGCGGGAATTTTAGATGGCACAAATGGTAGTCTTCCTAATGGCACTACAGTAAAAATTACTGACCCTGTGGGTGGTGGTACTGCTACCTACACTTGGAACGGTACTAATTTTACGACAGGTGGTACGGCTGTGGTAATTACCATTGCTGCGGGTGCGACAGCAAACTACACAGTAGTAGTTGACTTACCTGCTAATACTCAACTTTCAACCGATATGACAACCCCTGGTGATTTTGGTACGGTTGTTGGAGGTTTTCCTGTACCGCTTATTGCTTATATTAATGATGCAACTGCTGGATTCCAAGGTACTGAGACAAACAACTACACGATAAATAAAACCTACACAGGTTTTATGGCAATGTACAAAGAAGCTCGGATTCTCGCTTCCAATGGTACAGAGTTACAACCTTACACTACAAATCAAACACTCTTGGCAGCAAAATTCGTTCCAGGCAATTTGGTTGAGTACCGGATTCGTTATAAGAATATTGCGAGCGCAGGAACAGGTGCAACTAACAGTGCTACCTTGACAGCAAATAATTTCAAGGTGATAGAAGATGGTTTAACTGGAACAAATAACTGGGCAAAAGACAACGCTCTTCCTACTGGTATTGATACAAGTAGTGTGTCAAGTTCAGCAACCGCAACGGCTGGTAGTGTCTCATTCTTTAACGGCGCTCCCGCAGCAGTAGGTACTGACAAGGATGGTGATGGTACTGCGACTGGCGAAGTTACCAGGTATGAAAATATTGTTGGTACTTTATTACCAGGATCGGCAGAAGGTAATTTCATTTTCCGACGCAAGCTTAACTAAGCCAAACTGAATATAGTTGGGGCATCTCTAAAAATTCTGATGCCCCAGGATTAACCGAAAGATGACGACGAAATCAACAGGTTGGAGAATTTAAGATGAAACGTTCATATATTGCTGGTTTAAGTGCGATCGCTTTAATTGCAACTGTACCTTTTGTTGCTACCATGCCTGGTTTTGCAGGTCTTAAAGAACAATTTAACAGTGCGATCGCTCAAAATGCCCCTGCTAAGAAGGTTCAGTTACGTTTAGAAGCCGAAAAGCAAGTTGTAGAAAATCAACAAGGCAAACAACAAGTTAGTTGGAAAGCTTTAGAAGGTAATGTTGTTGTACAACCAGGCGATGTACTGCGCTATAAGCTATCTGGCGAAAATAATAGCGATCGCCCCATTAAAAATTTAGTATTATTGCAACCAGTTCCTAAGCAAACAGTATTTGTACTCAGTTCCGCTACCGTTCCTAGTGGCGCAAAAATTACTTATAGTATTGACGGCGGTAAAACTTTCGTCGCCCAACCTACAGTTCAAGTCAAGGCAGCTAATGGTGCTGTAGAAACTAAACCCGCTCCCGCAGAAGCTTACACACATATCCGTTGGGATGTTAATAGCCCCATTGCGCCTGCAACTAAGCTCAGTGCCACCTACCAAGTTAAGGTACGCTAAGTTGTGAATCAGCATTGCGCGATTCCCCTACAGGGACGATACGCGATTCCCCTTCGGGGACGCTGCGCGACCGCACTCGGAGTAGAGGTATGCGATCGCGTATCGTTTACATAAGGTTTATTCTTGGTATGCGATCGCTTTTTCTGGTTGCAATGTATTAAAAATTGCTAATTTGAGGCTATTTAGTTGATAAGTAGTCAGCTAAACAGCGTAAAAAAATATTGGACATCTCTTCCCCTGGGAATGTAGAGGCGTGCTATAGCACGTCTCTACATTGGTTTTAGCAACGTTTAGTCTTTTTACTTGTAGCACCCTACGCTTCATAAAGTGCTACTGCTTACTTAACCAAATTTGAGAGATTTATTTTCTCTCCCTAAACTTTATTTACTCAATTGCTATTTTCAGCAATATGTCTTAGTACCTTTCAGCAAAATAGCGCAGGCTGATTGCCACTGTTATTTAGAACAATGGTAAGTAAGAAGTTATCTATTAAAACTTCTTATTAAGCAAGTTTCTTGAATTCATCCTAACAAAATTTTATTGTAGCTCATAAAGAAGGATAAAAGTCAAGTGTTTTACAACAATTATACACACAACTTTAATTCCTTGAAACGGTACTTTCAAGTAGGTACAGTCACAATTTCATTGGCTACGACGGCATTAGTGCAGATGCCTACACCGTTACTTTCAGCTACTAAGAATAATATTAATCAATGTATAGCTCCTCAGCAAGAACTTAAAAATCAAGCTACTTATAATTACCAAGATTCTGACAACAGCGATCTTGCTAACTTATTTAGTGGAATATCTAATCAAATAGCTGCCAACGTTGCTCAATCCGAAATGATTAGCATTGTAGCGATGGGCGTTGCAGATCACAATCAAAACCTAGCATTAGGGAATATTACTGGTGCTATCACCGAGCAATTAATTCAACAAGGATTCTCAAGAGAACAAGCTACTAAAGGTATTTTAGCTGTTAGTCAAGAAATCCAACAGTTGCCTAACAATACTACAGTGGCACAAATAACTACAACTGCTAAAAATGCTTTAAGCAAAGCAGTTGCAGAAAAACCTAATTTAATTAATAAATTAGAAAATTTAGATAATCAAAAAGCTACAGAAATTTTTAATTCTATTTTTCAAGATGTTGGTTTAAATTCTAGCCAAGCTAATTCAGTAACCAGCAAAGCTTTTAATGCTGTAATCGCAGCACCAGCAGAAGCCAATTTAGATCAAGTTGCTCAAGTTGCTTTTCAAAGTCTAGTTAAGTTAGCGCCCAATCAAGTAACTACTCAAACTGCTTCAGAACCAGCACAAGCATCTGATAGTAAAACTACGATTCATCAAGGCGAAAAGCTTAATTTTCAATTTCTTGTTAGTAATCTCGGTAATCAGCCAACTAAAATTGTAACTCCTAATTCAACTTCCTCTGAACCCCAAATTTTAGCTCCAGGCAGTCAAATGAAAATGACTGTTGAAGTTGCAGTTGGTGCAGTTCCAGAAAATGGAACAAGTGTAACTGTAGCTTTAAATCGTCATCAAGAACAGCTACAAGCAAGCGTTAGTGGTTCTGGTGCTGTAACTAATTGGAAATATGAAAAAATTGCACCTCAATCTAACGAACAACTGCCTGAATGTACTTCTCTACAAACTCTGAGCGCCCTGTCAACAGTTACAAATCAAACTGTTGTAATGTTACCTCCTGCCAACGTTCAATTGAAAAATCCTCTAGGTAATGTAACAGGTTGTGCGGGAGAAATTCTACCCGATTACACCGGATTTAGTGTTGGTCTTTATGAACCAGCAGACTCACTAGGAGGCATAGCAGGACTTGTACCACTGACGGGAACAGAGTTACCTGATGTTCCTAATAACAAAATCCCCAAAGGAATTGAACCTAATAAAGAAAATAGTAATCCTTACTTTCTAACAAACGGAAATCAAGGCAAGTATAGTTTCTTATTTGATTCTAATAAGGGTCAACTAAACCAAGGTAAAACTTATGTTTTGTTAGTTAACCCACCTGAAGGCAAGAATTATAACCAACGCCGTCTTCGCATTGTTATTGGTCAGCGCAACGGCACTATTATTTCTTACACTGCGACATCTTTAGATGGTCAACCGATTTCTGCTACAGATAACAGCACATCAGTAAATGGAACTATTGATATTCAAGATGCTGAAAAAGTAGGTTTAGTTTTAGCAGTATTGAATTTGAACATGAATACTTGCAACTCGCAAGGAATTCAAATTATAAAAACAGGCGATCGCGCCGCAGCAGAACCAGGAGATACAGTCATCTATCGCCTATCAGTAAAAAATCTTTCTGCTGCAAGTTTAGACAATATTACAGTTACGGACAAACTACCTCTTGGATTCCAATTTAAAGCTAATTCTGTGCGCGGGGAATCCCAAGGTCAAGGAGTTGCCGTAACAGCTACCAATAACAATTCAAACATTGAATTTAAAGTACCAGGTAACATCCCTACAGGTCAGGTAGTAAACATTGCTTATGCCGCAGCTTTAACCCCTGATGCGATGCGCGGTTCTGGCAAAAATTCGGCAATTGTTAATGCTAGACGTACTGATATTAATCTTGCAGTTAAAGATGGCCCTGCAATTCATCAACTGCGGATTCAGCCAGGAATTGCTACAGATTGTGGCACTGTAATTGGTCGCGTATTTGTAGATAAAAACTTTGATGGTGAGCAACAACCTGGTGAACCAGGTGTACCTAATTCAGTGGTTTTGATGGATGACGGTAATCGCATCACCACTGATGCTAAGGGTTTATTTTCTGTGATTAATGTACTCCCTGGTTATCGCACCGGAGTTTTAGATCTCAGCAGTTTACCAGGATATACCCTTGCTCCCAATGTTCGCTTTAAAGAACGTAACAGTCAATCCCGCTTAGTGCATTTAGCGCCAGGTGCTTTGGTAAGAATGAACTTTGCTGTTACGCCTTCCTCCAGAGAGGCAACACCATGAAGTTTAAAAAAGCCTCTTTCAAAGCTTTATTGGTAGCAGGTACACTCGAAACTCTCGGTATGTTTCTGTCTCCTTCTTCAGCGAGAACACAAACAGTTTCACCACAAACACAACCATCAGTTACATCGCCAGCAGTACAACCAGCCACAACTCCACAACCAGCGGCAACTCCTGCAACTCAGCAATCTGAAAGCATCAATTCTACAGAAGTAAAAATTCTCACGCCAACATCAGGCACTGTATTAGATATTCCAGCTAGTTCAGTGATTGTGCAGTTTCCAGAGGGCGCAACACTAGAACTTCAAGTTGATGGTAAAAAAGTAGACTCTTCGTTGATTGGGCGTACAGAAACAGATTCTACAAAGCATTTAGTCACGCAAACTTGGTATGGTGTTTCCTTTCATGAAGGAGAAAATACCCTTACTGCTAAGGCTACAAATAAAGGCGTAGAGGGACAAGTAGCATCAGTAAAAGTGCTAGTGCGGGGTGCTGCCGACAAAATCACTATCCAAACAGTAGAATCAAGAATTCCTGCGGATGGACGTTCAACAGCAACAGTTCAAGGTCAACTATTAGATCCAAATGGCAATCGTTCTAACCGAGATGCAGTTGTCACCCTAGAAAGCAGTGCTGGACAGTTTGCGGGAGTAGATTTAGAACCAGATCATCCAGGGTTTCAAGTCCAAGCTAGACAAGGAGAATTTACAGCTAATCTCCGTTCTAGTTTAGATGCTCAAACTGTGCGCGTTCGGGCTGTAGTTAACAATTTAGAAGCGTTTACTCAGTTGCAGTTTGAGACAAATTTGCGACCTTCAATTGTTACAGGAGTAGTTGATATTCGCTTTGGGGCTAGAGGTACAGATTATTACAGTAGTTTTCGGGATTATTTACCTACTGATAAAAAAAATGGCTATCGCTTAGATACGCATAGTGCTGTTTTTGCAAGTGGAAAAGTTTTAGGAGATTGGTTATTCACAGGAGCATATAACAGCGATCGCACTCTTAACCAAGATTGTAACGGCGATCCTCGTTTATTCCGCGCTGTACAAATTTGTGACCAAAATTATGGTGTTTATGGTGATACTTCTAAAGTTGAAGCACTAACACCTTCTAAAGATAGCGTTTATTTGCGTTTAGAGCGTTCTGCACGTACTCCAGGTGCTGAGCCTGATTCTGTAATGTGGGGAGATTACAACACCCAAGAATTTGTATCTCGCTCTCAACAATTTACCGCTACCACCCGCCAATTACACGGTTTTAAAACCAACTACAACGTTGGTAACGCTCAAATTACTGCCTTTTATGGCAATAATATTCAAGGTTTTCAACGCGATACTATCGCTCCCGATGGTACAAGTGGTTATTACTTCCTTTCTCGGCGGTTGTTAGTAGAAGGTAGTGAAAATGTTTTTATTGAAACAGAAGAACTTAATCGCCCTGGAACAGTACTTGAGCGCAAACAACTGAATCGCAGTGATTATCAAATTGATTATGATCGCGGTAGCTTATTATTCCGTGAACCAATTCTCCGCACTGATGTTGATAACAACGGACAAGTTTTAGTACGCCGCATTGTTACCACTTATCAATATGAAAGCGAAAGTTCTAACAATAACATTTATGGTGGGCGGGTAAGATATCATTTCTCCCGCAATCTTAATCAAGAAAGTTGGTTGGGTGCAACTTTCTTACACGAAAACCAAGGAGTACGCCAATTTGAACTTTATGGCGCTGATACCTTAATTGCCCTTGGTTCAAAAGCAAGCTTAGTTGCAGAGTATGCCCACTCTAAAAACAACTCTGAAGTAATGGGAATGGTAGATGGTTCTGCATACCGTCTAGAAGCGCAAGGCGAAATTATCCCAGGAGTTCAAGGTCAAGCTTATTATCGTTCTGCTGAAGCAGGTTTTGCTAATAACGCAACTGTGAGTTTTGTACCAGGTCAAACTCGCTATGGCGCTCAAGTTACTGCTAAAGTTTCTTCTACAACTAATCTTAAATTACAATATGACCGCGAAAATAATAATGGAATTGCTCCGCAACCGCTAGATACATTTGAAGATTTATTTACACCTCGTACAGATGCAATTCCAGGTAGCAAAGTAGATAACAACTTAACTACAATTACCGCCGGAGTGCAACAACGCCTTGGTAGTGCAACCTTAGATTTAGATTATATCAATCGCAAACGGGAAGACCGCCTACCTAATAACCCACAAAATATCACTTCTAGCCAATTGCGATCGCGCGTCACTGTTCCCATTACAAATAAAATCACATTTCGAGCGCAAAACGAACTCAACCTTTCCTCTCAACAAGATACAGTTTATCCCGACCGCACCATCTTGGGTTTAGATTGGGCAGCATTTCCTGGTATTAATGTCCGATTAAATCAACAGTTTTTCTCAGGCGGACAGTATAAAGATAACTCCATCACCAGCCTTGATATTGATGGTAATTACAAAGTTGGCTCAGATACCACTTTAATTGGGCGTTATTCTTTAATTAATGCTCAATCTATGACTGGTTCACTTGGCATTAAACAAGGCTTGACAATTGCTCCTGGACTAAAGATGGATTTTACCTACGAACACATCTTTGGTGATTTGTTCAATCGTACAGGAGCAGGAACCCAATTTCCTCAACCTTTTGCACCAGGTCAAAGTGCTTCTAGCCTGGGAGTCAGTGGTGGAAATAGCTACAGTGTTGGTATTGCTTATACAGATAACCCGAACTTTCAAGCTAACGCCCGCTACGAACATCGCACTTCTTCCCAAGCAAGTAACACAGTAATTTCTGCTGGTGTAACAGGTAAGATTTCCCCAGCATTAACAGCCCTAGCTAATTATCAACAAGCTAGTAGTTCTAATCAAACACTGATTGGATTGGGAGATACAGCTAATCTCAAATTAGGTTTAGCTTATCGCGATCCTAATAACGATTCTTTTAACGCCTTATTGCGTTATGAATATCGCAAAAATCCCTCCACTATTCCCGATACTTTACTATTAGGCAGTGGGACTGGTTCTCAAGATAATACCTTAGCACTAGAAGCGATTTATGCCCCTAATTGGCAATGGGAATTTTATGGTAAATATGCCCTGCGCGATAGCATCTCTTACTTAGCTGAAGATTTAGTTGGTAGCAGTTCAGTTTCTCTAGGTCAATTACGCACAACTTATCGCGTGGGATATAGCATGGATTTAGTGGGAGAAGCTCGTTGGATTAATCAACAGACTGCTGGCTATAGTGAAAAAGGTTTTTTAATTGAAGCTGGTTATTATTTAACTCCTAATCTCCGTTTATCTGCTGGTTATGCTTTTGGTAAGGTTGATGATCGTGATTTTAGTGGTTCCCGTTCAGCAGGTGGTGCTTATTTCGGATTAACAGTTAAGCTGAATGAATTATTTGAAGGTTTTGGTTTACAAAAAGTAGCACCACCGCAGCAACAGGAATCTGTAGTTAAACCAGTTGCTACCGATAGCAAAAAAACCGAAAATCAAGCAAGCAATACAGATGCAAGTGTTACTTCAGTTAATCCAAATACATCAACAACTGTTACTAACCCAGAAGTAACTATACCAACAGATACAAATACATCTACTCCTACTTCAAATGTAGTTCCAGCGACAGAAGGGGTCAAGCCATAATGTTTAACTTTAAAACGCCAAATATTGCCAGGTATTTATTACTCATATTTAGTTGTTTAGGGATAAATCAACTAAATTATTTTTCCAAAGTTAATGCCGCTCCCTTAAACCATATCAATCAAGATTTACATTTAAAGATAGTAGTTAATAGTAATGAAGATATAGCTATTCAACCGGATGCTGTTTTAACTTTGCGGGAAGCGATCGCACTTGCTAATGGTACATTATCCATCAATAATTTAAGCCAACCAGAAAAAGCTCAGGTTGAGCAAATAAATTCTAATCTTCCCTCAAAAATTGAATTTAATTTACCTACAACAAATACTATCATTCGTTTGAATGAAGAATTACCTCACATTCATAGCCCTGGATTAATCATTGATGGTACAACTCAACCAGGCTATGATAATAATCGTTTTGCTAATCCCGATATTAACATTCCCACTCCCATCGTAGAAATTACTCCTGCTGCTCAAGTAGAAATATTTCGTGGGTTAACAATTATTGCCGATGGCGTAGTCATTCGGGGCTTAAGTTTACATGGTTTTACAGCCAAACATCGTGATACAGTTTTCACTCCTGCGGCTGATATTTTTATAGCTTATTCCTTACCACAAACTCAAGAAAAACTCAATGCCGATCAAAATATTTTTCCATTTGATAATACTAAAGATGCTCCCAAAAATGTTTTGATTGAAAATAACTGGTTAGGCGTACAGTCTAAAGGTAAGGTTTTACAACAAACTTCTGCTTTTGGAGTATCAGTATTTAACAGTTTAGGTACAAGCATCCGCAAAAACTTAATTGCTAATCATGATAGTAGCGGAATTATTACATCAGTTAACGCCGAAAATTTGCAAGTATCAGAAAATGTCATTATTGACAATGGTTTTGCGGGAATGCCAGATGCAATTCGCTTAGAAGGAAAAATTAAAAACTCACAAATAAGTTCAAATTTAATTTGTGGTAATGATGGTAGCGCAATATTTTTATTTAAGCCAGATGGTGATGTTAAAATTAGTAATAACCAAATAAAGTTTAATGGTCGGAAGCTGAGGAGAGCAGCTATATATTTAATGGGCAATAATCATCAAGTTATTAGTAATGAAATTAGTAATCAAACTGGTGCGGGAGTAGTAGTAGCAGCGTACCCTCAGAGCGATCGCAATATTATTCAAAATAATCGCTTTGCTGCTATTGCGGGACTAAGTATTGATTTGAATACTCAACAAGATCTGGGTGTAGAACAATTTCAACGTGGTGACGGCATAAATCCACGGCGTAATTCACCAAATCGACGCTTAGATACAGCTAATGCAGCGATTAATGCACCAGAATTTATGGCAAAAGAATTTTTTGTAATTGATGGAAAAGTCAATATAGATGGAATTGCCGATCCAGGTTCTCAAATAGAAATATACAAAGTTACTGAAAATACTTCTAATTATGGGACGTTAAGCGAACCAATAGCTATGGTTAATACTGATAGCAAAGGAAAGTTTAGTCTGTCGCTGAGTAATTTGCAACCTGGGGAAAAGATTAGTGCGATCGCCACAGATCCAAAATACGGAACATCGGAACCTGCACTGAATGCAGTAGTCAATTCTATTGATGGCACAATAGCGCCAGTCAATCAATCAGTACCACAAACTTCTAGCTGTTCCACAGCAGCATACCAAAACTATAATTAAAGGTAGAGGTGAGTGTAAATTGTTGCGATTAAAGCATTTAGGAAAACATCAACATTGCAGAGGCGATCGCACCTATCTAGGCAGCAAAAAAAAACCAACTGCGAAATTACCACGTTTATTTAAATTCTTAACCACAGTTATAATTTCGTTTATATTTACGCTCGTTTTTAGTGGCATTAGCTTGTGGCAAAGTGCGCCTGCTTTAGCCGCCCCGATTCTAACAATTCAACCTATTAGCTGGAATATTGTCGGCTTAGATAGTAACAACGTTAACGTTGGGCCCAATACATATATGGTAGGCGCTCGTGTTTGTAACGTTGGCGACACTGCTGCTACTAATGTCACAGCCACCTTTGTCCGAGATGGCGCGATCAATTCTTTACTCAACTTACAAGGATCAAGCACCCTCACCCTTGCTTCCCTTCCGGCTGGTACTACCTCCCAACCTCCAGGCAACACAGGTGCTACTCCCAACAACTGCACAGACTTCTATTACAACATTGTAATTACTCGCAACTCAGCCGCTTATAACACCAGCCAGATGTATCACATTGAAGCTAGTGCAACTGGCGTTGGTACTATCAGCACACCCTTAAATCGAGAAATTTATGTAGAAAAATTAGTCTCCCAAAATCGCAACTCAGTTCTGAGCATCACTGGGCCAAGTACAGTCACTGTTGGGCAAACTTATCAATATACCGTTCAAGGAAGCACAGCTACCAATGGTTATGAACAGTTAGTATTTTCACCTAACTTTCCTAATATCCTGTTTCAAGTGCTTGCTTCCAACTCTACATACGACGCACCTGCTGGAACGCGTAACAACGCCATCTATGCTGATGCCTGTGGTTGGGATCCAATCATCGGCCCTACACCCCCCCAAGGCACATACCGTAGTTGTAAAGGCCCATACAATTATCCAGGCGGTAAAGCTGGAGGCAATGTCACCACAGTATATACAGTCAAAGTTCTCTCAGCAGGTAGTGCCACAATTACTAACCTAATCTATGACTTTTCGGGTAGTAGTTATCACTACAACAGTGATTTGGGTACAGGCGTAAACGCTATCACAATTACGGCTGTTAACCCCTCAACTAATGCAGATTTACAAATAATTAAAAGTCATACAGGCAACTTTGCGCTGAATCAAAATTCTAACTATACCCTCACAGTTAGTAATGTTGGTCAAACAGCTAGCAGTGGAACTATTACTGTTACAGACACTTTACCAACAGGTTTAACTTATGTATCAGCCAGTGGTACTGCTATTGGTTCTAATAACTGGAGTTGCTCGGCTACTGGACAAACTGTTACTTGTACAAACGCTGGCTCACTTGCAGCCAATGCTAGTAGTACCATTACCCTTACCGTTCAACCAACTGCCACAGGAACAATTACTAATCAAGCAACAGTTACAAATACCAGTGATACAAATAATGTTAATAACAGCAGTAGTGACCCTACTATTATTAACGACTTAGTTGACCTATCAATTACAAAAACCGATGGATTGACCACCATTAATCCTAGTGGTTCGATTACTTACACTATTACCGTAAAAAACCTCAGTACAAGTAATTTGGTTAGTAATGCCCCTGTTACTGATGACGTTCCTACGGCAATTACTAATGTATCCTGGACTTGTTCAGCTAGTGGTAGCAATAGTTGTGGTGCTGCTAGTGGAACTGGTAATAGCATTAGTACAACTGTCACCTTGGCTAAAAATGGTGGTACAGCAACTTTCACTGTTAAAGGTACCGTATCTGATACAGCAACGGGGACATTATCTAATACCGCAAACGTTAGTGCGCCTAGTGGTATTAGTGACCCAACTCCCAGCAATAATACGGCGACTGATACCACCAACGTAAATGCTCCAGATTTAACAATTAGCAAAACCCACAACACAAATATTTCTTATAACCAGAATGGTGTTTTCAGCTTAACAGTCAAGAACGTTGGATTTGCTACTACTAGCGGCACTATTACAGTTACAGACACCTTACCTACAACCCTGACTTATATTTCAGCCGCAGGTAATAACAACACTAACTGGAATTGCTCATTTAATAGCATTAATAGAAATGTTACTTGCACAAGTATTACTGGATTCACACTAGCCGCAAGTGCAAGTAGCAGTATTAACTTAACTGTCAAGCGTACAACTCAAGATAATATTTCTAATACCGCCACTGTTTCCAACACCAGTGACAAAAACAGTAATAATAACTCATCTACAGATGTTTTACCAGCTACTACTCGCTTACGCTTAGTTAAGAGGATTACCCGAATCAATACAATAGCCAAAACTGGTTATATTGATAACCCCAGCGATGCCAACGACGATAGTACACTGATGTGGCCAACTCCTCTAAGTACTTATCTACAAGGAGTAATAAATGGTGGCAACGTTAAACCTGGAGATCTAATTGAATACACAGTTTACTTTCTATCCGATGGTGGTACTCCTGCCCAAAATGTAACTCTCTGTGATTTAGTTCCTTTCAACAGTACGTTTTCATCCACCACATTTAATACCAACTCAGGCATTGCAATGGCACTAAGTTCCAGCAACCTTCCTACTGCCCCGACTAATTATTTCACTAATATTGCTGATACTGATGGGGGACAGTTGTACACTGCTGGAACAACACTACCTGCTGCTTGTGCGAGTAATACTAATCCTAACGGAGCCGTAGTTGTCAAAGTTGTGACTGGCACAACTACAGTACCTAATGCTACTGCATCAGGTACTCCCAGCAATTCATACGGTTTTATTCGTTTTGTAGCTAAAATAAACTAAACAAATAAGCCCTCGCTGGTAAGCAATAATTGCTGATTCAGTCGAGGGCTTATTTAAATTTAAGTTTACTTGAGATATTACTTAAGGGGAACTGCATTAACATCTACAGTCTCACTACTGGCAGGAGTAGCTTCTGGTGTTTCTTCTTGATTACGACCCTTGAGACGGGCGGCTAACATTTGAGAAACTTCTGAAACTAGCAGAGTTAAAATCACTGCATCATCCAACAGTCCAACTACAGGTATAAAGTCTGGGGCAATATCAATCGGGCTGAATAAATAGCCTAATGAACCGAGAATCAACCACCAGCGATACTTCGGATTGCGAAGTGTGTTGCGATACCAGTTATAGAAAGATTGAATTGAAAAATTCATATTTGTTTCCTCCAGCTATTTTTATATTGACAAAAAGACCAAGAATATGCAGGTGTGGAAAACCCAACTGAACAATGAACGATTAGCAATTAACACTGCTGAGGTTGAGTTGAGGGAGGTTGATGGAGTAAGAATGTGTAGTCCATCACCCAACATTTTCAAGATTTAGTTGGGTTATGCGCTCCCTTGCGGCTACGCCAACGTAAAGCCTCAACCCAACGTACAATTTTGTTAACACTAAGCGTATTAGGGTTCTAATACTCTATTTTTCAAAACTTGCCTTTGCCAAGGTACGGAGGGAATAAAAAGCTGTGACTGTTACAGAACTTATTGAAAGAGGTGGCCCAGCGATGTGGCCTTTACTGGCTTTATCGCTTTTGTCTGTCGCCACAATCCTAGAGCGTTTGTGGTTTTGGTCGAGAATTTTAACTAAGGAACGGCAGATTGTCGATCGCATTTTGGAATCAGCTAGTAAGCGCGATTGGCAATTGGCTCATGAAATCGCTCTCCAGTCTAGAAAGCAGCCTATTGGTCGGTTTCTGTATGCACCCTTGCGGCTACCAAATCCCGATCCAGAGGTGTTTAAGCTGGCACTAGAGGCAGCAGCAGATGAGGAGTTAACCTCAATGCGTCGGGGCGACAAAATTTTAGAAGCTGTAATTGCTCTTTCACCGTTACTAGGATTATTAGGTACGGTTTTAGGCTTAATTAGCTCTCTTAGTGGTATCAAGCTAGGAGATTTGGGAACTTCTTCGACTACAGGAGTGACTTTAGGGATTAGTGAAGCTTTGATCACTACTGCAACAGGTTTGATCGTAGCGATTACTTCTTTGGCTTTTTATCGCGTATTTCAAGCTTTGTTGTTCAATCAAATCAAAATATTTCGTCAGTCAGGAAATGAATTAGAACTACTCTACCGACAAGATTTAGCAAATGTGATCGATCGCCCTAATCTGATTAAAGAGCCTGTAGAGCGTTCCGATCACCATGAAAATTAAATTCAGAAGTTATATGGCTTGAAGTGATAGACATTGCCACACTCAAATCAAGCTATTGGCGATCAAATACTAACGATTAGCTGTTGAAAGTCGCGATCGCAACTTTTCTATAACTCAATACTATTCCACCTATGAAGATTAACTCAGATACTCCCACTGAAGAAGTTCGGATCGAAATTATTCCTTTAATTGATGTAATTTTTTGTATTCTGACGTTTTTTCTCTTAGCTGCTTTGCAACTAACTCGTCAGCAGGCAATCAATGTAAATTTGCCTCAAGCTAAAAGTGGTGTGCCGCAGATGCGAGATATGTTGATTGTTAGCTTGGATGATTTTGGTCAAGTTTACCTAGAAAAACAGGTAATGCTTTCTAAAGATCAGCTATCTGAAGGTTTAAAAAACTATAGAACAAACAATCCTAATGGGTTGATGGTGCTATATGCTGCCAAAAATTCCAGCTATAACGATGTGATCCAAGTATTAGATTTGTTGCGTTCTGTAGGAGGCGATCGCGTAGCTTTAGCAACTTTACCCAGCGCCTCTCCACAATCTCCTAATTCTAATAATCAAGGTACACAACAGCCTAGCCTCACACCTTACTCAGGAAGTAATCCTGCTGTTCCCCCTAATCCTTCTAGCATACCTAACCTTAATCAACCACAATTACCGATTAACCCAGGCATACCTTCTAATGGACAAGGTATTAATCCTAATTATCCTAGTAATTTACCTTTAAGTCCTAATGTGCCTAATCCAGGTGCAACATTAGCCCCAGGAAGCTCTCAGCCTGCTCCTCAGAGGTAGAATAATTTATACCAATTAGCAGAGGTAGATTGATTATTTTAGCTCTAAATTAGTGTTTATAGCAAGTAGTTGGCAATAAATTTTTAATTAGGAGTTATTCCTATGAACTTGACTGATATTTTAATAGTTTGGTTAGTTACTTCATCAAGTTTACTAATTATTTCTCAAATCCCTTTAGGTGTAGAGATTGATAGCACACCAAAAGCTTTAATTTCTGCGGCGACTTTAGGGGTTGTGAATACCACTTTGAGTTTCTTTCTATTTACAATACCCAATTTTTTAACATTTGGTATTTACGGATTTTTTACTAAGGTACTAACTTTAGGGCTATTCTCATTTGTTATCAACGTCATTGCTTTAACTATAGCTGCGAAGCTAGTTGAAGGATTTCGTTTGCGCTGGGGAATTTGGACGGCTGTAATTGGCGCGATCGCACTTGCCTTAGTTAGTAACTTTATTACTGGATATCTAATTGCCTAAAAATTTTAATTCCATCTAGCCTGAGAAGAAGAATCTCCTACATCAATTTTTGCGGTCACTTTGCCAGAGTGATCGTTTTTTTTCAATTAACAATTATAGAAAGGGGGTTAGCCAAGCTAATTCCTTTTGTAAGGATGATTGATTACTTAAAATCCTGCATTGTATTAATGAATTATTGTTCATAATTTATAGCTTAAATTACAGGAATAAAAAGAAGTGATCACTAGAATATTTAGAGTGCGTGTACCGCAAGAGCTTCATGCAGAGTTTGAGAAAAAATTTATGAAAGTTTCTGTACCTTTTGTTAAGGCAGAGAAAGGGCTTGTTTCTGTTACAGTCGGACGACCTACTTTATGGGCATCTGATGAGTACGTCATGATCTCTGTATGGCGTAGCGAGGCTGATTTGGTTGCGTTTGCAGGAGAAAACTGGAATCAGGCAGTTATCCCTCAAGGCATGGAAAAGTATGTTTCTTCCTGTTGGGTTCATCACTATGAAAACTTTGGTTAAAAAAAGTTGCACTCAGGAGAGCATTTGTCTCTGAGCAGATCTCCTATGTCTAAAAAAAGCAGCCAAGAGACGGCGGATTGCATACGCGAATTTATCAAGCTAAATAATCAAGTTCCAGATTAATTTGTCTATGTGTAGCAAATGGCAAATAAAGGAACGCTTAAAACCACATTAAGTGCAAACAGAACGATATTTTTAGGATAGGCGATCGCACTAAATATTACTAATATTCAAGGTAGCCAAACCAATTCAATATTTCATTAATCAAAGCAACAGTTAATGCTAATTCTAGCCACACAAGGATACTTAACTACAAGATATTAACACGACTAAAAATGATTGCTATTTAAAGCTTCAATCAGCGCATCAGCGTGTTTAACTGCACTTTCTGCAACTTCGTTTAAGTCGTATACAGGTGCAATACTTTCATTGGCTAACAATCCTTTAAGTGCGATCGCTGCGAAATATTCTCGTTTAGTTAATTCTTCTGCGGGGTCGCTTCCAATGACTCTGACAACTTTCTTGTCAATGCTCATTTCAATAGCTCCTTAATCATTTGTTATAGCTATCAGCAGTCAGCTTTTTTCAATACTAATAGTTTACAAGGGTTTGAGAACAGATGTGTGTCCTAACCGCCTTGGTGGTTACTATATTTACTAACTTAAATCTATCTGTAGTGGCGTGGCAAGGCTAAAATAGTGCAATATAAAAGGCGAAAAATCGGGGTAAGCTGATGGGAAAAGGTCGTAGAGATAAAGTACTTTTAAATACAGAGCAAAGACAAAAACTAGAAGCGATTAGCCGTAATGGTTATGCCCCAGCCAAAAAAATATTGCACGCCCAAGTGCTATTAATGTGTGATGAAGGTGAGGGTGCAATAAAAAAATGGACAGATGAAGAAATTAGTGCAGCCTTAAACCTGCATCGCAATTCAGTAGGAAGAATCAGAAAGAGATTTCTAGAACAGGGAGAAGAACCAGCCCTCAATCGTAGTCACCGAAAAAGCCCGCCAGTACCAGCCAAAATTGATGGTCATACTGAAGCGCAAATTGTAGCATTGTGTTGTTCACAACCGCCAGTAGGACAAGCACATTGGAGTTTAAGACTTTTAACTAAAGAAATTCACAAAAGAAATATTATTACAGAAGTTTCTAGAGAGACAGTCAGAAAACTCTTAAAAAAAACGAATTACGACCGTGGAAAACACAAAGATTTTGTATTCCCGAGCGGGATTTAGCCCGTTTTGTTGCTCAAATGGAAGTAGTTTTGGATCTTTACACGCAACAACATAGTGAAGACTTACCGCTCATCTGTATGGATGAAGCAGCAATGCAGCTAACGGGATACGTCTTCAAGCCAATTCCTTTAGCTCCAGGTCAAGATCGCAAAGAAGATTATCACTATACTCGTGAAGGAGTCCAAGCTTTATTTATGTTCTTTGACCCGAATCGAGGTTGGCGAAGAGTCAGCAATCGTGATCATCGGACTCGTGTTGATTGGGCTGAAGAAGTACGTCAGTTATTAGATGAAGACTATCCCCAAGCCCATAAAGTAAAATTACTTTGTGATAATCTCAACACTCATAACATTGCTTCTTTGTATGAAGCTTTTCCTGCACCTGAAGCTCATCGTTTAGCTCGCAAACTGGAAATTTATTACACTCCTCGTAATGGTAGTTGGCTCAATATTGCAGAAATTGAATTAAGTGTTTTAAGCCAACAATGTGAGTGATCAACGTATTTCTTCACCTGAAAAACTTTCTACTGAGTTAGCTGCTTGGCAGAGTACACGCAACTGTACTGCTAGTAAAGTCATTTGGCATTTTACTACTGAAGATGCTCGCGTCAAACTTAAACATCTTTACCCAGTTTTTGAAACCCCAGAAACAGATAGTTTTAATGCAACATTTTAGCCTTGCCACGCCACTACCCATTACTAAATTTTAACATTCAGTGCGTAAACCCTAAATTAACAATTAATTGTTAATTGATAATTGTTAATTGATTAAGCGGGTACTTCAATCTTTTGGCTACCTGCAAGCTCAAATGCTTGATGAATTGTTTGCAAAGCAGTAACTCCTTGCTCTTGCGCGACAACGCAACTAACTTTAATTTCAGATGTTGTAATCATCTGAATATTAATTTTTTGCTGCGCTAATGCTGCAAACATCTTAGCTGCAACACCAGGTTGTCCTACCATTCCAGAACCGACAATGCTAACCTTAGCAATTTCTGGATCAACTAAGATATCACCACAACCTAATTCTGGTGTAGCTTGTTGTAGTGCTAAACGAGCATCTTCTGCATCTGCTTGTGCTACTGTGCAGGCAATATCACGGGTAGGAACACCATTAATTACACGGCAACGTTGTGACTGAATAATCATATCAACGCTGATATTCTTTTTAGCTAAAAGCCCAAATAATTTCGCTGCCATACCAGGATGATCTGGAACATGGAGGATAGCAAGACGCGCTTGATTAAGATCGAGTGCTACACCTCTTACTACAGGAGAGGATTGAGAATTTAATGCTCCAAGCTTATTTGTGAGTTGAGCCGGAGATGTATTGATATCAAAAGTTTTACACAGAGTTGCGATCGCGCGATCGCAATCCTCATGATTAATTACACAACTAACTTTAACTTCCGAAGTCGAAATCATCTGGATATTAATTCCAGCCTCAGCTAGAGTAGCAAACATTTGTGCCGCCACCCCAGGTCTTCCAATCATACCAGCGCCAGCAATGCTGATTTTGGCAATTTCATACTCCACCATCACCTCAGCTTCTTCAAGTGAATGGTTATTGCTGCGGAGGGCGGGCGCTATAGCCGATGCTACCGCTTCGGCACGCTTCAACATACCTTTACTAACAGTAAAAGCAATATCATTAGTATTACTTTCGTGGATCGACTGGATAATTAAATCAACATCCAAATCTTGATCGGAAATCTCCCCAAACAAGCTTGCAGCTACCCCTGGACGGTCAGGAACGCGCAACATTGCCACTTTCGCTTGATCTGTATCAAATTCCACCGCATCAACAGGGCGGGCAATTTCCAACCCTTCTAGAGAACGAGGTTGCGGTGGTGGTGAAACAACCCATGTACCAGGATCATCAGTCCAGCTAGAACGCACTACCAAAGGCATACCATAATTACGGGCAATCTCAACTGCTCTTGGATGCAATACCTTCGCCCCTAAACTGGCTAACTCCAGCATTTCATCACAAGTAATTTCTGTCATCAAATGAGCATCTGGAACCAGTCGGGGGTCTGCGGTTAAAATTCCAGGTACATCAGTGTAAATTTCGCAGAAATTAGCTTGTAAAGCAGCAGCTAAAGCTACGGCTGAGGTATCTGAACCACCGCGTCCCAAGGTAGTAATTTCTAATTCACCTGTTTCACTAACACCTTGGAACCCAGCGACAACAACAACCTCACCATTTTTAAGATGTCGCTCAATTCGCTCTGTTTTAATTTGAAGAATTCTAGCGCGGGTATGTTCTGGTTCTGTGACGATACCTACCTGCGCCCCAGTTAAAGAAATTGCAGGTTGTCCTAACTGCTGCAATGCCATACTTAGCAGGGCAATAGAAACTTGTTCGCCAGTGGATAGTAGCATATCCATTTCTCGGCGATTCGGATTGTTAGAAATTTCTTTGGCTAGTTTCACTAAACCATCAGTAGTTTTGCCCATTGCGGAAACAACAACTACCACCGAGTTACCTGAAGAGGCTGTTTTCATGACGCGCTGGGCTACAGCTTGAATGCGTTCAACTGAGCCAACGGAACTCCCACCATATTTCTGAACAATCAGTGCCATAAGCTAACTTACCCCTGCTACTTTAGCTAAACCTGAACAGTTGTAGCGTCAAACCTGTCCGGCAAGCTATTAATTATTGAATATTAATTAACCTATTTAACTTACCAGACCCAGGAGACCAAAACAGCTTATTTTTTATTCTCTGCTGGATTTGTTTATAAACGTATCTGTCTACAGATGTGGTTGCTTGACAAGATATACAGGACTTACGCAAAAAAATACCAGCGAACAGGATGCTCGTACTAAATATAATCAAAATTAATTGCTATTACGCTATTAGTTAGTAATGTGTTCGCTTCGCGGGCGCGTAGTACCAACGTCTCTCTCACTAACCCAGAATGCGTAAGTCCTGTTAAATTGCCGCATACTTTTTCCTAGTCTTAATTGCTAATAACAATACAAAAACAGTTAATATACCAGCCAAGTATAAAGAGTAACCGTATGTCTGAGCATTAGCTTGATTCATGATCGTACCAGCAATTACAGGGCCAACAGCATTAGCAATACTTAAATACGAAGCATTCAGTCCCATAGCCATTCCCTGATCTTCTGCTGTAGCATTAAGGGAAATCAAAGTATTGATCATGGGTTGAACTAAAGAATTAAAAATTGAGAATAAAACGATCACAAAAATAAAATAAATAATATTTGGAAAAATTGGCATTAATAAAAATGAAACACTGCGAACAGCTAAAGCAATAAATAATATGGTAATGATATTGATTTGACTATTGAGAAACTGAAGCCCGACAGTTTGCATAAACAATCCTACAACTCCAAGTAATAAAAATATCAATGTCAAAGATTGACTGTTTTGATTTAAAACATGGATGAAGTAAGGTTGGAAAGCGTAGGTAAATATAGTAAAAGTTGTGCCTATACAAAAATTGATAATCAATAAAATTCCGATTTTAGGCATAGCCAAGCCAGTAATCAAGTTGTTCAAACCGAGATCCCAAAAATGGTTAACGCTATTAACTTTGTTTACAAGAGTTTCCTGTAAAAATAAAATTGTAATCACAAGAGCAAATAAAGCCATTATACTAGAAGCTAAAAAAGAAGCTCCCAAAGAAATATTTTGTGCTAACAAACTAATAGCTGGCCCTAAAATAAATCCTAAACCATTAGCAGCACCAAAAATCCCAAAAGCTTTAGCTCTATTTTCACGATTGGTTACATCTGAAATTACAGCTTGAGCAACTGAAATATTTCCTCCAGTAATTCCGTCCAAAAATCTTGCGAAAAATAAAACTAGAGCGGTTGTAGCTGTTCCCGCTATAAAATTAGCTATAACTGTACCTGCTAAACTGATAATAAGTAATGGCTTACGTCCAAATCTATCGGAAAGTTTGCCAATTATTGGAGTAGCAAAAAATTGAGTAAGAGAATATATGGAAAATAAAAAGCTTGTTTGTAAATCGTTAAGTCCGAATTGCTTACCATATAAATAAATGATGGGAATTAAAATAGTAAAACTGAGGGCATTAATAAAAGTAATTACAGCAATAATCCAAAGTTTTGTATTCATTAATATTATTAAAAATAGCCAACTACTTGTAGTCCCACAACTGTATCATTTTTATCTGTTTTAATTAAAGGAAACAAAATCAAACCGCGTTTTTGGCTCAATTCCAAGCGAGATGTGAAGTATCCCAAAGCTGCACCCGCCAAAACCTCAGTCACACGATGTCGATTAAGATTAACACGGGAAAGTGCGATCGCAGATGCTCCGCCATACCACAGTAAAGCAGATTCAGGGTGATAATGACTTTGCATAGTTGCAACCGCAAAAGCTGCTGTGGCGTGACAACTAGGAAAACTATCTCTTTCCTCAGAGTCGGGGCGCTTTACCTGCGCTACTTCTTTTAATCCAACGCATAGTAAAACACTTGTCCCTAAAGAATCAAGTGTACGTATAGAGTGTTGTCCTCCATTTTTACCATCAATTAATAAAGGTAAAACCACACCAGTTCCTAAATAAAGAACAGTTCCCGTTCCAGATACAAAACGAGAAACTTCTCGATCAACAGTTTCGGCTTTAACTGTTGTACTTAAAGTAGTGCAGTAAATAGCAGTAAATAAAGGAAGTAACTTTTTTAACAAAGGCATAAATAAATACGGCTATCCCGTACTTGTGATAATAAATCTGATTGTAGGGGCGGGTTCACCTACATCGAAATCTCCTACTTTAATTTCAATTAAACCCGCCCAAAAGCGAAAAAGTGAGCCTCTAAATTTTTTCATGCGATCGCCATTTGTAATATTCTTACGTGCGATCGCTACTAACCATATCAAGAAATTAGCTCAGATTCACTCGCTAAAATTGCTTCCTCACCCGCAGATTCTCCTTTGCTTGGAGGTTCCACTGGTTGATTAAAGGCAATCCGCAGCAACGGCGGTGCCAGAAACGTAGTCAGAATCACCATGATAATAATTGATACCTCCAAGGGCTTATCAATCACCCCACTGGCAGAACCAATTCCGGCAAACACTAACCCCACTTCACCTCTGGGAATCATACCAACCCCAACCGCTAATCTATTAATTCCAGGTTGACCAAATACCGCCCAACCTGTAACCACCTTGCCAGCAATAGCAACCACCATTAAAAATGTAGCAATCAAGAGTCCTGCCCGATTCTCTGGCACAGTTGGATTCAGCACACCCAGATCCGCCCGTGCGCCCACAGTCACAAAGAAGATTGGCACAAACAAATCCGCGATCGGCTTCACCAATTCATCTAACTCTTCGCGGGCATCGGTTTCATCCAGAACCAAACCAGCCGCAAAAGCACCTAAAATCGCTTCGAGATGAATCGCACTGCCCAGAAATGCCATGAAAAAGGCAAAGATAAATGCCGGAATGATCACATTGCCACGAGTTTCGATTTTCTCCACAATTGCAACAAAGCTTTTGTTAAAAATGCCACCCAACAGAATCGCGCCCATCAGAAAAGTTGTTGCACTTACAATGAGATAGATGACGTTGAGGACATCAATCTCACCAGTTTTGGCTAAACTTGCGACAACCGCCAGGACAATAATTCCCAGTACATCATCAATAACAGCCGCGCCAACAATAATTTGACCTTCTTTAGATTTAAGCTGCCCTAATTCGGACAACACTTTCGACGTAATCCCGATACTGGTTGCCGTCAAAGCCGCTCCCGCAAAAATTGCTGGAATTGCCGGAACGTTAAATAACATCATCAAACCAACAGTACCCGCAGCAAAAGGAACCGCTACACCAACACAGGCAACAACTGTAGCTTGATACCCCACTTCTTTTAGTTGCCTGAGATCTGATTCCAGGCCAATTTCAAATAGCAGGATAATCACGCCCAATTCAGCTAAGACTGAAATGACTTCACTCTGGGACTCAAATATACTTGTAACGGCGGCGGGAGAAAGATGATTAATCCATTGCATCACCATCATTACCCCTGAATCAGAGGCAGACAGACCACTTTCGGGAAAAATAACTAGATGTAGGGCAGACACCCCCACAATTACCCCTGCTACCAATTCCCCTAAAACTGGAGGAAAATCCAAGCGTTTAGCTATTTCCGCACCGAGTTTACTGGCTAGGTAAATCACCACCAAACTTAGCAGAACTCCGGTAAGCACAATCGGTGAATTTTCTGCATCGACAGTTGCTAGTAAGGGCATAGGGGCAGGCAAGGATGCGATCGCAGAACTCATATCTGTAATTGTGTGTTTCAAAAACATGGGTAATAAAGATGGTCTAACTGTTGATACATTAAACTGTCAGGAGATTGAAAGCACTATCAATCATCTCCAAACCCTGATCAACAGTTTCAATTACACTCAACTGTCCTCGCAACTCCGCAGCACCAGCAAACCCCTTGCAATACCACGCCATGTGCTTACGCGCTTGACGTATCCCCTTTTCTCCTTTGTAATCCCACAAAGCTTGTAAATGTTCCCTGGCACATTCCAATAGTTGCACAGGCGTTGCTGGTGGTAATTTCTCCCCTGTTTTTAGAAAGTAATCAATTTCACCCACCAAAAACGGATAACCCAAAGTTCCCCGCGAACACATTACGCCATCAGCATTTGTTTTTTCTAAGCAACGTACTGCTGATTCAACTGAAAATATATCCCCATTAGCGATCACTGGAATTGAGATAACTTCCTTTACTCGTTTAATCCATTCCCAGTTAGCAGAACCATTATAACCTTGAGCGCGAGTGCGACCATGCACTGTAATCATTTGCGCCCCTGCATCTTGCATTCGTTTGGCAAAATCTAGAATAGTAATTTCCTGATCACTCCAACCAATTCGAGTTTTAACTGTTACTGGAACATCTACAGATCTCACTACTTCCCTAACAATCGCCTCAGCAACTTCTGGTTGTCTTAATAAAGAAGAACCGCCGCCTTTTTTAGTAATTTTATTAACCGGACAACCCATATTTATATCAACCGTATCAGCACCTTCTGCTACTGCTTTTTGTGCGGCTTCTGCCATAAAGTCTGGACGACAATCAAACAGTTGAATACTAATCGGTTTTTCTTTGGGGTCTACCTCCATAATCTTAGGTAGCTCTTTCAGATAATGTAATCCCGTCGCCTGTACCATTTCGGTGTACATCATCGACTCTGGCGCATAGCGACGCACCAAGCGGCGAAATACTAAATCTGTCACACCAGATAAAGGAGATTGTAAAACCCGACTTTTAACTTCTAATGAGCCAATTTTTAGAGGTGTTGAGAGGTTTGCTTTCAGGAGAGGAGATAGAAAAACCATAATATGTATATTTAATGAAAATCAAGCTTATTTATTTTAAGCAAGCTGAATCATGCACTTGCAGGATGAACTCATGATGTCTTATTCGTGTCCAATGTGTTTTAGTATAACTTTACAAAGCTTAATTACAAGGGTATTGACATAGAACATTTTTATTTATAAATGTTTGCAACTTACTTTAATGCAGAAAAAATATTTTTTAAATGACTAAATTTTTTTTCTTTGATAAAGTACAAGGCTAACAACTTAATTGTTGGCTGCATTAACTACTGAAAGAGCATTAATTTATGATGAAAAAATTGATTTCAAAACTGAGTGCGATCGCCACAACCAGTGCTGCTTTATCCCTGACAATCTCAGTAAATGCACCTCAAGCAAATGCTGGTCTGCGTACTTACGCTCTTTCTTGGGATGGCTCAAATGGCTATTCTGCTACTGGGTTGTTCAGCTTTGACGACTCATTATTAGGAAATATCATCAGCAAAAATGATCTCGACAGCCTCTCAATTTCCTTTTTCGACCCCACAGGCAGTCAGTTGGAAAGCTTTGAATTTCCCTTTCCAGCTTCTGAGGCGGAATTGAACTTCAACTTTAATTCAGCAACTGGAAAAGTCATCCAATCAGGCGCATACGACAACCCAACAGAAGGATTAGATCTACGGATCAACTATTACGCAGGTGAGACAGGTTTAGATTTCTATACAGCCAATGGAGAAAACTTTCCCTTCTTTCCACCGTTACCGTTAGGTACACTTGTACTGGACAATAACGTGCAAGCCAAAGCTTGCTACCCCTCCCAATTGGCTCCTGTTGGTTGTGCCAGACTTTCTACTGGTGGTACTTTAACAGTAACAGCAACAGCAACAGCAGTTCCCGAACCCGCTTCTGTGGTAAGTTGGCTGGCATTAGGCGCAATCGGTGCAGATTCAACCTTGAAGAAAAAGTTAGGTTCAGTGCAAGTTGCTAAAAGTCGTTCTGTTGTCAGGTAGATCAAGTAGAAAAACTGAAATTCATCATAATTAATGCGATCGCTCCTTCATTTAAGCAAGCAAGCTTGAATAAAAAGTGCGATCGCTCGCGTCTTTTTATTGCCAAATATCTACCTGTGAAACCCGACTATAGACAATCGAGACGGCAAATACAACTATATATATACGGTTCACCCCAATTACTCATCCCTGATATTTACCTACATTAGTTTCAGTGACGTTAATAAATAAATTTGAGGTAAATGAGCAAGCTGTGACAACTCTTAAGCCTAACCGTCCCAACTCAGGTTCGGAAAACCACCCTTCAAGAGAAAGCCTAACCGCACTCAGTATATAGATTGGTACATAAGCAGTATTAAAACTAGACTGGCTGCTCTTGAACAACCTAGTTAGTTCAATTAGCAATCCGGTCGATTCTCGCACCTCCACAATTTTGTAGTTATAGGAACAAACGAAGACTCATTATGGCAAAAGTAGTTGGCATTGACTTAGGTACAACTAACTCCTGCGTAGCAGTAATGGAAGGTGGTAAGCCCACTGTTATTGCCAACGCTGAAGGTTTTCGCACAACACCTTCTGTAGTAGCATTTGCGAAGAATGGCGATCGCTTAGTCGGTCAAATCGCCAAGCGCCAAGGGGTAATGAACCCCGAAAATACCTTTTATTCTGTTAAGCGTTTCATTGGGCGTAAATTTGATGAAATCACCCATGAAGCGACTGAAGTATCTTACAAAGTACTTCGTGACAATAACGCCAACGTTAAACTAGACTGTCCTGCTCAAAGTAAGCAGTTTGCTCCAGAAGAAATTTCAGCTCAAGTTCTGCGTAAGCTGGTAGACGATGCTAGTAAGTATCTCGGCGAAACTGTAACCCAAGCAGTAATTACTGTTCCTGCTTACTTCAACGACTCCCAACGCCAAGCAACTAAAGATGCTGGCAAAATTGCTGGGATTGAAGTAATGCGGATCATCAACGAACCTACTGCCGCATCTCTAGCTTACGGTTTAGACAAGAAAAGCAACGAAACCATTATCGTATTTGACCTTGGTGGTGGTACATTCGACGTTTCCATCCTAGAAGTTGGCGAAGGTGTCTTTGAAGTATTAGCAACTTCTGGTGACACTCACTTGGGTGGTGACGACTTCGACAAGAAAATCGTTGACTTTCTAGCTGATGAATTCAAGCGCCAAGAAGGCATTGACCTGCGTAAAGACCGTCAAGCTTTGCAACGTTTGACAGAAGCAGCAGAAAAAGCCAAGATTGAGCTTTCTAGCGTTACCCAAGCAGAAATCAACCTGCCCTTCATCACAGCTACTCAGGATGGCCCTAAACACCTAGATGTCACCTTAGCGCGGGCTAAATTTGAAGAACTTTGTTCTGACTTAATTGATCGTTGCCGCATCCCAGTAGAAAATGCGATCCGTGATGCCAAGATTGATAAAAGTGCGATCGATGAAATAGTTTTAGTAGGTGGTTCAACTCGGATTCCTGCTGTACATGAATTAGTTAAGCGGATTCTCAGCAAAGACCCCAACCAAAGCGTTAACCCAGATGAAGTAGTAGCTATTGGTGCTGCTATCCAAGCTGGTGTACTAGCTGGTGAAGTTAAAGACATTCTGCTACTCGACGTTACCCCACTATCTTTGGGTGTAGAAACCCTGGGTGGTGTGATGACCAAGATTATTCCTCGCAACACCACCATTCCTACCAAGAAGTCAGAAGTATTCTCGACTGCTGTTGATGGTCAAAGCAACGTGGAAATCCACGTTCTCCAAGGTGAACGGGAAATGTCCAATGACAACAAGAGTCTGGGTACTTTCCGCTTAGATGGCATTCCTCCTGCACCTCGTGGCGTACCTCAAATTGAAGTAACCTTCGATATCGACGCAAACGGTATCCTGCAAGTTATGGCGAAGGATAAGGGTACTGGTAAGGAACAATCGATCAGTATTACTGGTGCTTCTACTCTCCCCAACGATGAAGTTGATCGGATGGTGAAGGAAGCTGAGAAGAATGCTTCTGCTGACCGCGAACGTCGTGAGAAGATCGATCGCAAGAACCAAGCTGACTCGCTGGTATACCAAGCTGAGAAGCAAATTACGGAATTAGGCGATAAAGTTCCTGCGGGTGACAAGTCTAAGGCAGAAGGCTTAATCAACGATCTGCGAGATGCTGTTGCCAAAGATGATGACGACCGCATCAAGACTGTGATGCCTGAGTTGCAACAAACTCTTTACACTATCGGTAGCAGCATTTATCAACAAGCTGGTGGCGCGTCTGCTGAACCTACAGGTGCTGGTTCAGACGGTGCTAGTGGTAATGGTCAAACCTCTGGCGGCGGTGATGATGTAATTGATGCCGAATTTTCTGAAACTAAGTAATTAGCTAATAGTTAGTTAAATCAGATGGGTAGCGTAACTGCTACCCATCTTTTTTTGTGCTTTTGATTCCCCCTTGGCTGCGAGGGGGTTAAATTTTTACTTCGCCAACAGTATCCATTGCTACTCAAGGGCGGTAATACTTAACCGCGAATAGTAACTTCTATTGCATTAACATCAACACCAAATGTTTTTGCCAAACCACGTTTTGCTTGTTTAATAGTTAATGGTTGTACTGGATCTAACTTTGTTTCTGGTTTTGGCATTGGCTCAAAATCTAATTGATCAAAACTTTTCCCAAGTTTCTCTTCTAATTCTTGAATTTCTTTGGAACTGAAGTAGCGAACAGGGTAAGGACTGCCTTCACTCCAACAAAAAATGTAGAGACGTTATATATAACGTCTCTACAATGGTTATAGGCAATGCACCTTTAATTTCTGGACTAGGAGTTACTCAGGCTGCTCTTGTGTGGGGAACGCGCCAGGACGTACCGGAATTGTTTGAATTTGTCCATTACGGTTTACTTCTAGTTGCAGCACTCCATTAATCTCACTACCTTCTACGCGCTGCTGGACATCAGCAGCAGATTCAACTGCTTTGCCGTCAATTTTTTGGATCACATCTCCAGCACGAAGACCAGATTTAGCTGCGGGTGAGTTATCAACAACTTTTGCAATCAACACACCTTTATTTGAGGTGATTTTAAAAGGTAAGCCTTGAGATTTATTGACTTCTGCTTTGAGTTCTGAAGTTAGGCTTAACATTTGGATGCCTAAATAGGGATGTTCAACCTTGCCTGTACTAAACAACTGATTAGCAATGCGTTCTGCGGTTTCAATTGGGATCGCAAAACCTAAACCTTGAGCGCCAGCACGGATGGCAGTGTTAATTCCAATAACTTCGCCTTTTGAGTTTAATAATGGCCCGCCTGAGTTACCAGGGTTAATTGCTGCATCAGTTTGAATAAAACTGACTCGCTTATCAGGTACACCTACTTGAGAACTAGAGCGACCTGTAGCACTCACAATTCCCAATGTTACGGTGTTATCTAAGCCTAGAGGGTTACCAATGGCGATCGCCCAATCTCCAGGCGTTAAGTTTTCAGAACTTCCTAGCTTGACGCTAGGCAAATTGGTAGCATCAATTTTGACAACAGCCACATCTGTAACTTGATCAGCGCCCAAGACCTTACCAGTTAAAGTCCGACCATCTTTGAGCGTCACTTTTACGGTATCAGATCCAGCTACCACGTGAGCATTAGTCATCAAACGTCCATCTGCACTGAGAATGAAGCCAGAGCCAGTACCACGCTCTACCCGTTCTTCTGGCGCTGGTGCTTGATTACCAAAAAAGCGACGGAATAATGGATCAGAAAATTCTTCTGGCACTTGCTGGGCAACACTACGAGCAGCATCAATCCGTACTACGGCTGGCCCTACTTGTTCGGCAGCTTGGGCAACGAAATTGAGGTTATCTTTGGCAACACTGGTCTTGGTTGGGGCAAATGGTTGCTGTAGGGCAACTTGAATAGCCTGAGATTGACCATTAGTGTCGGTGTCCTGTGCTTTGATATAGCGACTGCCCAATAATCCAGCACCACCGCCGATAACTAGCAAAGAGACGTAAGTAGCTAGCTGCTTCACAAATGAACTCATAATTGCGCCTAAAGACAGCAAGATGTGATTAGTAGGTTGATCAAATTAAACATAACTTCTTCCGACTACAACTGACGATTGTGAAACAGCCAAAAGTAGTTAAGTTTATTTGTGTGCATCTACTTATCTATAATTTAATTGGTTTCGATAGGGATTCACTACCTTAACAGGTAGACTTTAGGTCTAGCAAGCTTTTTTCGCTCAGAAAAAATTGAGTAATATCATCTGCGGTTTAGCTTGAGAGACGCATGGCGCGTCTGTTGCGATCGCGAGCAAATTAGTTGTTTGTATCTATCCGTGGTTGCTCAGGCGATCGCTAAACTGCCAGAATGATTTTGCTGCTGTATTGGAATCTCAATCACAAACTCTGCTCCTTGACCTGGTTGGGAAATACACCTGATCTGACCCCCATGTTTTTCTGTAACAATTTGGTAACTGATAGAAAGCCCTAGCCCTTGGCCTTCCCCAACAGGTTTGGTTGTAAAAAAGGGGTCAAACAAACGCTTACAGATTTCTTCACTCATTCCACTACCATTATCAGCAATTCGGATAGCTATCCAATTGTTTGCTAAAACTTCTGTGCTGATCCGAATCCAAGGTAAGCCGTCAGCCATTTCCATCTGCGTTTCCAAACCTCCACCATGAGCCTGCTGTACAGAAGTTGTCAGCAATTGACGTACCACTCTTGACTTATAACGAATTTCTAGCGCATCAATAGCATTACTCAAAATATTCAGAAATACTTGGTTTAGTTGCCCTGCATGGCATTCTACAGATGGTAGTTTTGCATACTCTTTAATTATCTGAATTTCTGCACGTCCTGGTTTAGCCTTAAGCTGATTTTGCAAAATTGACAGGGTACTTTCTAGCCCATCATGAATATTGACATATTTCATCTCTGCTTCATCAAGGCGTACAAAGTTCCGCAGTGACAAAACCAAATCTCTAATTCTGTCTGCACCAAGTTTCATTGAACTTAGTAGTTTCGGCAGATCTCTGGTGACAAAATCTAGATCAATATCTTCGGCTACTTCCTGAATTTCTGGCACTGGCTCAGGATAATAATTTTTATATAGTTGCAGCAAGTGAACTATATCTTGAATGTATTGATCTGCATAGGCAATATTGCCATATATAAAATTAATTGGATTGTTAATTTCGTGGGCAATACCTGCTACCAATTGCCCTAAACTAGACATTTTTTCGGTGTGAATTAGTTGAGCTTGAGTTTTTTGTAACTCTTGCAAAGTCTGTTCTAGGCGGGTTGCTTGTTCTCTCAATTGTGATTCTGATTTTCGCAATGCTGTTTCCGCCGCCACACGATTTAAAATATCTTTTTTTAACAGTGCATTTGCTTTTGCTAATTCAGCCGTGCGCTCTTCTACTTGTCTTTTTAAATCATTATGGGATTCTAATAAAGCTAATTCTGCTTTTTTACGTTCAATTATTTCTTCACGCAATAATTTATTACTATTCTTTAATTCGCTTGTTCTTTCATCTACTAGCTGCTGTAAAACTTCAATCACACCGTACATATCTGCTGGATTTAGCACTTGCAGTAAGCTAGTTTGGGAAACAACTCCAACTAATTCCCCACTATCACCAACTACTACTAATCGTCTCACGTGGCGTTGCTGCATTTCTTCATGAACAACCCACAAAGCATCTGTTGGACGTAAACAAAATAACGGTGAACTCATTACGTCTTGAGCTTGCAAGCGCGACAAATCCAACTCTAATGCTCTAAATTGTACAATATCTCCTTCTGTAACAATCCCTACTGGTTTTAAATTCTTAAAATTAGCAGACTCAGATTTATGAATCTTTCCAAAACTTCCTAAATTTTCATCGGGACAAATTTTTAAATCATCAGTAATCACTATGCAGCTAACTTGCTGTTCCGCCATAATCTGGGCTAAACCCATCACAGAAGTAGTCAATGGCGCATGGACTACCTGGGTAGCCATAACATTACTAACAAGTCTCAATCTTGTTAGTAAATTAACAGGTTGTAATACTTTGCGAATACTTTCTTGTGTCACAATGCCCATTATCTGACCATCATCAGCAATAATCGGTAGGTGGCGGATGCGATGCTGACGAAACAGAGCGATAACTGTAAAGATATCGTGAGATGTTGATTGATTAAGGCTAATTAACTGTTTTGGTAAGACATCAGTAATAGTAAGATTTGTTAAAGAAGTACCAGCAGCAGTTAACCTAACAATATCTCGATTGGTAAATATTCCCACCAACTGTTTTTCTTGCACTACTAAGACACACCCAGCAGCATCACTAGCAGCTTCTTCATTTAGTCCTAGTTGGCGGATTAGTGGGTCAAAGTTGGTATTTTCCTCAGCCGCTTCTATTGTAGAATTTGAATTAGGCAGCACACATCTACTTCTTGCCCTACTCATTAGAGCTAAGACATCAGCTAGAAGAATGTCTGGAGCAACAACCAAGGGATGACGGTTAATTGCAGGCTCGATCGCTAATGAGTTAAGGGGCAGACCAGTCTGCTGCATGAGAAATCTTTATACTAATTGCCAATGGCTTATATGCAATTTTACGCTATAATTCATCTCCTTTAGTGGCTATTCTTAATTTTGGATAACAAATGTTTACGTTTGCAAAAATAAATTTATTTACAGGTCTTCAGCACACGCCTGTGCCAGTTTTTTCTTTCTAAAGTTTTAAATAAACTTATTTAAAATTAAACTATATTTCAAAAAAAATTGATGCCATTATCTCCTTCGACTACATCCCTATTGATAATTGCTGGCTTTCATGCGCTGTCTGACCCTCTGCGGATTCAGGTAATAGAATTGTTGCGCTCTCAAGAGTTATGCGTTTGCGAACTCTGCGAACACCTGGGAACTACTCAGTCTAAACTGTCTTTTCATCTGAAAGCACTCAAAGAAGCAGAGTTAGTACGCTCTCGTCAACAGGGACGGTGGATTTACTACAGCCTTAATTTGTCACAGTTTGTTGTTTTAGAGCAGTATCTATCGGAGTACCGCCGATTTAGTCCCATTTTGCCTACACGGGTTTGTCGAGACGAGGTTTAATCCTCAATTTTCTCAAGTAGGTGTATTTACTAAAAATATTTATTTTCTTGACATATCAAATTTTATTGAAATAATAGAGAGGTTAACAAGCTGTCCCGTTGTTGATCCTCAAGTGGCAGGCGGGGAGTAGTTGCTGGTCTGATATGAAACAAGCACCGCTCAAAAAACTCTCTTTTCTTGACCGCTTCCTTACCGTGTGGATTTTTCTAGCAATGGCAATCGGGGTAGGTATCGGCTACTTCTTCCCAGGTGTTGATGCTGTAATTAACCAGTTCCAAATAGGAACAACCAATATACCGATTGCTATAGGCTTAATTCTGATGATGTATCCACCACTTGCTAAGGTGCGATACGAAGAGTTAGGCGATGTATTTCGTAATGGTAAAATTCTGGGTTTGTCGCTGCTTCAGAATTGGATTATTGGGCCGATTCTGATGTTTTGCCTAGCAATTACCTTTCTGCATAACTACCCGGAATACATGGTAGGGCTGATCTTGATTGGGTTAGCTCGATGTATTGCGATGGTTGTAGTTTGGAGCGACTTGGCACGAGGGAATACGGAGTACACGGCGGGATTGGTTGCTTTTAATAGTATCTTTCAGGTGATATTCTATAGTCCCTATGCGTGGTTTTTCCTGAGTGTGCTGCCACCGCTATTTGGTTTGAAAGGCAGTGTCGTTAATGTCAGCATTGCAGAAATTGCCCAAAGTGTATTTATCTATCTCGGTATTCCCTTTTTAGCAGGATTTTTTACTCGTTTCTTTTTAGTAAAGGCGAAGAGTAGGCAGTGGTATCACGAGGAATTTGTTCCTAAAATCAGCCCGATTACACTTATTGCTTTGCTATTTACAATTGTCGTCATGTTCAGCTTGAAAGGCAATTTAATTGTTCAAATTCCTTTGGATGTGGTGCGGATTGCAATTCCGATGATCATTTACTTCGTTGTGATGTTTTTGGTCAGCTTCTATATGGCATGGCGTATCAAGACAAACTATTCTCAAGCCGCAAGTGTGGCGTTTACAGCAGCCGGAAATAATTTTGAATTAGCGATCGCAGTTGCAATTGCAGTGTTTGGGATTAATTCAGGTGCAGCGTTTGCAGCAGTTGTTGGCCCGTTAGTAGAAGTACCTGTATTAATCGGTTTGGTGAATGTGGCGTTTTGGTTTGAGAAACGCTATTTTCCAGCATCGAAATCAGAAGCATTTTAATAGTAAAAATAAGGATTGAGACTGATGAAGCGTGTCATGTTTGTCTGCAAAAAGAACTCTGCTCGTTCTCAAATGGCAGAAGGATTTGCCAAGCATCTAGGCGTTGGAACGATTGAAGTGACGAGTTCAGGATTAGAAGCCAGTGTTGTTAGACCAGAAGCGATCGCTACAATGAAAGACATTGGCGTTGATATTAGCCGCCAAACCTCGAAAGCTTTGAGTGAGTTTAAGCCAGAAGATTTTGATGTTGTAATTTCTCTGTGTGGGTGTGGCGTGAATTTGCCCCCAGAGTGGGTTGAGCGATCAGTTTTTGAAGACTGGCAATTAGATGATCCGGCAGAACAACCGGAAATTTTCCCCAGAGTACGGGATGAGATTAGAACACGAGTAACTCAACTAATTGAGTCTTTACTGTAGAATTTTCACTTATTTAAATGATATGACTAACTTTGAGCATCCACCCAGAATCTTGTTTTTATACGGTTCTTTGCGAGAGCGTTCCTACAGTCGTTTATTAGCAGAGGAAGCAGCCCGTATTATTCAAGGGTTTGGGGCAGAGGTAAAATTTTTTGATCCACGTGAACTTCCTATCTATGGGAGTGTTCCTGATACTCACCCAAAAGTGCAGGAGTTACGGGAGTTGAGCCAGTGGTCTGAGGGGCAAGTTTGGTCTAGCCCAGAGATGCACGGTCAAATTACAGGCATTATGAAAAATCAGATCGATTGGATTCCGTTAAGTATTGGGGCAGTTAGACCAACTCAAGGCAGAACTTTGGCTGTCATGCAAGTAAGTGGCGGTTCTCAATCTTTTAATGCAGTCAATACATTGCGACTTTTAGGGCGTTGGATGAGGATGTTTACAATTCCCAATCAGTCTTCTGTTGCTAAAGCTTATCAGGAGTTTAATGAAGATGGCACGATGAAGGATTCACCTTATCGAGACCGCGTGATTGATGTGATGGAGGAACTTTACAAGTTTACGCTGCTTCTGCGTGACAAAGTTGATTACTTAACAGACCGCTACAGTGAACGTAAGGAAAAAGCCGCCAAGGAGACTATAAAAGTAGCAGGTAGTGCGCTTGAACTTAACGCGGCTAGAAGCAAATAAGCTTAAGGGCAAAAACCGGAATTAGGGAACTTGTGGTTTGACCACAAGTTTTTTGAGTCGAGACTTGGAAATTTAGTGTGTTATGTAGGAAACTTTTCCTAGTTGATAGCGATCGCTACAGGTATGACCCTTATGGCACACTTAAGTATATGGGTAAGAAGTTCTCTCAAGATCTTAAAATTTTGCTAGAAAGTTTAGCCGATCATCCCCTGACATTAGGGGATATCTTAGCAGGAACTTCGGAGCGGGGTTTTAGCTTGGTTATTGGTTTGCTGGTTTTACCTTTTTTACTGCCGATGCCACCTGGAGCAACTGGTATCTTTGGGGCGGGTAGCTTTTTACTAGCTATGCAAATGGCGATGGGCAGAAAAACTCCTTGGCTACCTAAAAGATTCGCTCGGTTTAAATTTCCCCGTTGGTTTGCTTTGCAAATGTTGAAGAATGTGCAACGAGGTACTGGGCTACTAGAAAAATTTTCACGGCGGAGGTTATTGCATATTGCCGATAATCATCAAGTTTGGCGGTTGAATGGTTTCTGTATTGCGTGGCTCACATTTTTGTTGATTTTACCTATTCCTTTGACTAATCCTATTCCTACTATCGGGATTTTATTATTTGTAATTGCAACTTTAGAATCTGATGGATTATTAATGTGTATTAGTTATGGAGTAACTATTGTTATTACTTTGTTATTTGCCATAGCTGGTTATTTGTTTTGGCAAGCTCCTGGTTTTTTATTAAATTTATTTAGATAGTCAGGCAATTGGATTTATCTATTTAGTTTAGCAAACAGGAAGCGATCGCCTATCTTCGATATAAAAGCGGAACAATAGTGCAAGGTAAAACTATAAGGCACAAATAATATCCTTTTGTACAGGTTCTCGCAAATGCTCTCTCAAAGCATCCTGAGTTCCTAAATCTACAGAACATCCCAGAATATCTTCTAAATAATATTGCACTTGCAAAAGTTGAAACAATCCGCCTGGTCGATCAAACTCTACTATAAAATCTACATCACTATCTAGATGAGCTTCATCCCGCGCCACTGAACCAAATAAATTAAGAGATTTTACTCCCATTTCCTGCAATTGCTTTCGGTGTGTTGCTAGAATTTCCAGTACCTCATCCCGTTTCATGGCTGGCTTTCGTGCAAACAATTCAATATTAAGCTAGCACTTTTTAGATCCTATTGAAGGAGTGCGATCGCATGATTCAAGTTGGAGAAAGAAACAACAGAAGCACAATTTTGTGAAATGCGATCGCTGTGCATCCCGTAAAAGGTTGAAGTTGTAATAAACAAATGATTATGTCAAGATTGGGCTATTCAAGCTCTAGTTGCAACTTATGGAACCTCTATCGCTAACCGCTGGTGCGATCGCTACTTTAGTTTTAACCAAAGCTTTAGAAAAATCCGGCGAAAAGCTAGGAGAAAGGGTAATTGAGTTAGGCGGAGAGTTGATGAAAAAGCTGCAACGCAAGTCTCCTGATACCGCAAGTGCGATTCAAAAGGTGTCAGAAAACCCACAATTAGCAGAACAACAGCCAGAAACTTACAGTTTACCAGTTTTGGCAAAACAGTTAGAAACTGCGAGTGTCGATCCTGAAATTGGTCAAGCAGTGCAAGCTGTAGCTAATACTGTTAATACTCAAATGCAAAACTTACAAAATTTCACAACCATAGCTCAAAAAGTTGGCTTTGTTGCGCCAAATAGTGTATTTACTGGCGATATTAACTTCTGACTACAGCCGCCTGATCGGGAACGGGTAAAGTTAAATTCCCCCAAATATATTCCTTACGCTGATATTGCTAACTTTGTCGGTAGAGAGAAGGAACTAGAAACGCTGCATCAGGAATTGCAGCAACAAAACCGTGTGGCGGTTGCGGGGATGGGAGGAGTTGGGAAGACAACTTTAGCAGCGAAATATGCAAGGCAACACGAAAATGATTATCCTGGCGGGATTTGTTGGTTGAATACCAGAGAAACCAATTTAGCAGCAGAAATCGTTCAGTTTGTGCAACTTTACACTTCTTTGGAAGTACCGCAGGAATTAGGTGGAAAAGTGCTGAGTTTAACCGAACAAGTACGCTGGTGTTGGCAGCAGTGGCAACCGCCAGAAGGTTTCGTTTTGGTAGTGCTAGATGATGTGACTAATTTGGCAGGTTATCGAGACATACTGCCGACAAATAACCGCTTTCGAGTATTGATGACGACACGGTTACGAAATATAGACGGTCGTGTTGTTAAAGAGGTTCCTTTAGATGTGCTGTCTAAGGCGGAAGCTTGGCAACTGCTATCAGCAATTCTAGGAGAAGATGACAAGCGAATAGAGAAAGAAAAAGACACAGCAAGAAGCTTGTGTGCATGGTTGGGTTATTTACCTTTGGGTATAGAGTTAGTCGGGAATTATTTGGTAGATGACCCAGATTTGTCTTTAGCAGCAATGTTAAAGCGGCTGAAAAAAAAGCGGATTGACGATGAGGCTTTAAACCCGTTGCAGTGGGAAAGCTTGAGTACAGCACAGCGAGGAGTAAAAGCGGCATTTGAATTAAGTTGGCAAGAACTAAATCCCCTCACCCAGCGTATTGGTCTGTTTGTGAGTTTGTTTGCTTTAGATGGCTTTGTCTGGCAATGGTTAGAATCGGGAACTGAGTTATTTAATTGTGAACTGGAAGATATTAATAATGCCAAAAAGCAACTTTACAAGCGGTATTTAATTCAGCGAGTGTTAGAAACAGGGGGATGCTACACGATTCATCCCTTGATTCGAGAGTTTTTGCAAGCTAAGTTAACTATTTCAGAGCAAGCTAACGATTTCAGACAAGCTTTTGCTGCCTCGATGGTGGAAGTAGCAAAACAAATTCATGAATCTCCAACTATTGAGTTAATCAAGTTACTGACAATTTATAGACCGCATCTACAAGAAGTTGTTGAAAATCTGATTGATGCCGTTAGTGATGAAGATTTATTCTGGGCTTTTGAGGGATTGGGAAGATTCTATGAGGGTCAGGGATTGTATGCACTGGCAGAACCATGGTATCAACAAGGTTTGTTAACAGTACGAACCCGTTTAGGACAAGACCATCCCGATGTGCCAACTAGCCTGAACAATTTGGCATCACTCTACCACTCGCAAGGACGCTACGGCGAAGCCGAACCTTTGTTCCAAAAAGCTTTGGAGTTGAGACAACGATTACTGGGACAAGACCATCCAGATGTGGCAAATAGCCTGAGCAATTTGGCATTACTCTACTATTCACAAGGACGCTACAGCGAAGCCGAACCTTTGTTCCAACAAGCTTTGAAGTTGGGACAACGCTTACTGGGACAAGACTATCCAGGTGTCGTACAAAGCCTGAACAATTTGGCATCACTCTACCACTCGCAAGGACGCTACAGCGAAGCCGAACCTTTGTTCCAACAAGCTTTGGAGTTGAGACAACGATTACTGGGACAAGACCATCCCGATGTGGCATATAGCCTGAATAATTTGGCATATCTCTACTATTCCCAAGGACGCTACAGCGAAGCCGAACCTTTGTTCCAACAAGCTTTGGAGTTGACACAACGCTTACTGGGACAAGACCATCCCGATGTGGCAAGTAGCCTGAACAGTTTGGCAGGACTTTACCACTCGCAAGGACGCTACAGCGAAGCCGAACTATTGTTGCAACAAGCTTTAGAAATATGTGATCGCATTTTAGGCAGCAATCATCCTCTTACTATTACTGTTCGTGAAAATCTTGCTATTCTGAAAAATCAGATGGGCGATCAATAAGAGCGATCGCACAATATCATTAGATGCGATCGCTGTGCATCTCCTCAAACAGTGTCAAAAAACTTGACAAATTGGGGAAATTTGCGAGCGCACTTTAGGCAGCACTTAATATTTAAGTTGACACTCCTTGAGCAATAGCTGCGGGAGTGAAAAAAATATCTAACCACTAATTTTTCCTGCCCGAACTGATAAAATTTGAGAAGATTTTAACCAATCAGCATCAAAAGAGCCTAAATGTGTGGTAGTAATTAAAGTTTGAAAACGATCTTGTATGGCATCAAGTAACTGATTTTGTCGCAGTGGGTCGAGTTCTGCTAGTACATCATCGAGTAGCAGCAAGGGTGGTTCACCAACTACTTCTTCAATTAACTTTAATTCTGCTAGTTTGAGGGCTAATACTAAAGTGCGCTGTTGTCCTTGAGAACCGTAAGCCCTAGCAGGCGTTTGATTAATTGTAAATTCTATTTCATCTCGGTGAGAACCAACTAAACTTGTACCGTGAATTTGTTCTGGTAGACGGCGTTGTTGAATCTTATCTAAAAATGCTTGTTGGACTTTTTCTGGATCGTCATGTTCTACACTAACATTGGGAGCATATTTAACTTCTAATACTTCTGTTTTACCACTAATACTAGCGTGCCAATTTTGAGCGAGTGGCGCTAACCTTTTTAATACTCTGGAGCGTCGGCGTGTTACCCGTGAGCCAGTAGTTGCTAATTGCACATCCCATAAAATTAATTGTGCATCTTGACTTTTACTTAGTGACTCCTGACTTTTAATTTCTTTTAATAAGGCATTGCGTTGTTTTAATACTTGGTTATACTGCTGCAAAATATTGGCATAGATTGGTTCGATTTGTATTAATAAAGCATCTACCCAACTACGACGGCGTTCAGGTGCGCCTCGAACTAAATCTAAGTCTAAACTGGAGAATTCTACAGCATTGAGAACGCCTAAAAAGTCTAGTTGGCGTTTTAAGTTTTCTTGGTTGAGAGCAACAGTACGCCGTCCTTGAGTGCGTACTGTTAAAGCTAAATCTGCAACGCCATATTTACGTTCCAAGGTGGCGGTAATTTGTCCAGCAGATGCTCCTTCTAAGACAAGATCGCGATCGCGTCCTACCCGATGACTTTTGAGCGTTGCTAGTAATTCCACCGCCTCTAGTAGATTAGATTTTCCCTGAGCATTATTTCCTACCAAAATCGTCTTCGGGGCGCTGAAGTCAACCCGTTGATCTTGGTAGTTGCGAAATGAGCGGAGGTGAAGAGTTTTTAGGTACATAGTTCAAGACTGAAAACTGAGGGCTGAGAACTAAGTAGGTAAACGCTCAGAACTCAGCCCTCAGTACTCAAGACTATTTTTTGAAGAAACGAATAAACAACTTTTCCATCTCTACCCAAACGAACATTAACGCACTAAAACCTACGCAAATTCCTAGTTCTTGCAAGGTGAGATAGTGCAAATTAAAGAAATCTCGCAATGGGGGTACATAAATCAACAGTAGTTGCAATAGGGTGGTGATGGTGACAGCACCTAGTAGAAACAAGTTAGAGAAGGGGTTTAACTCTATTGTTAGCCGAGAATTAGAACGAACCGCTAAGGCGTGACCCATCTGAGCAATACACAAGGTGGTAAACACCATTGTCTTCCAAGTTTCTGGATCTCTTCCTGCTGCTTTATAACCAGGTGCATGAGTATATTGGAAAGCCCACCACATTAAAGCAATAGTAATGATGGCAAAGATAATGCCAATTCTTACCATGTAAGAACCTAATCCCCTAGCAAAAATACTTTCACGTGGGCTAAAAGGCGGACGACGCATAACATCGGGTTCTGGTGGTTCTACCGCTAGCGCAAGTGCGGGTAAACCGTCTGTAACTAAGTTCATCCACAAAATTTGCAGTGGTGTGAGGGGGACACCTCCCAAACCGATCAAAGGTGCAGCAGCGATGGTTAATACTTCGCCGATGTTACTACCCAAAATGTACTTAATAAAGCGACGGATATTGGTATAAACTACCCGACCTTCTTCAACAGCGTGAACAATGGTAGCAAAGTTGTCATCCATTAATACCATGTCGCTAGCTTCTTTACTAACGTCAGTACCAGTGATGCCCATTGCAATACCGATATCTGCTTGTTTCAGGGCTGGAGCATCGTTTACCCCGTCTCCAGTCATGGCTACAAATCTGCCACGACTTTGAAATGCTTGCACAATTCGCAGTTTATGTTCTGGAGCCACACGAGCATAGATGCTAACTTGCTCAACTTGTTGTTCAAGTTCTGCTTGGCTCATTTTGGCGAGTTCTTTACCTGTGAGAACGCGATCGCCTGGTTTAGAAATGCCTAATTCTTGTGCGATCGCACTCGCTGTTAACTGATGATCTCCTGTAATCATTACAGGTAAAATACCAGCATCGCGACATTCCGCCACAGCAAGGCGCACTTCTGGTCGTGCTGCATCCAACATCCCCACTAAACCCAGCCACACTAATTGTTGCTCTGTGGCTTCATCTGACCCTTCTGGGGGAACGTTTTGTAAAGATTTGTAGGAGAAACCAAGTACACGCAGACCCTTAGCTGCCATCTCGTTATTTTTATCTAGGATCTGAGTGCGTTGTGCTTCTGTTAATTCCTCCAGCTTGTCACCAATCTGAAGATGAGTGCAACGCTCCAAAATTAATTCTGGAGATCCTTTAGTAAACATTTGTATTTGTGATTGTTGATTGTCCACACTTGATGGCGCACTCTCAACAATTACCGACATCCGTTTACGTTCAGAGGAAAAAGGAAATTCTTGCCTACGGGGCATTCTACTACTGGTTGTTTGCTGATCAACTCCTCCTTTACCAGCTAGTACAATTAATGCTCCTTCTGTCGGATCTCCTAAAATCTGCCACTCGTTTTTCTCATGTTGCAAGATCGAATCGTTACAAATTACACAAGCAAGCATGAGAGTTTGCAATTCTGGATGCTGGTCTGGTGCTACTGTCTGATCATTGAGTTGAAACTCTCCAACTGGGTTATAACCTTCTCCTGTAACACGGAAAGTATGACGGGCAGTTTCTACCCATTGCACAACCATTTTATTTTGGGTCAGTGTGCCAGTTTTATCTGAGCAAATAGTAGTAACTGAACCTAAAGTTTCTACGGCTGGGAGTTTGCGAATTAAAGCGTTACGCCTTACCATTCGCTGAGTTCCCAAGGCTAAAGTAACCGTAATTACGGCTGGTAAACCTTCTGGTACTACCGCTACCGCCATACTTAGAGAAATTTCTAAGAGTTCTTGTAAGGGGCTGAAATTACCAGCGCGAATCAAACCACCTACTACTACTAAAGCAACTAATGCTAAGGAACCTGAAACTAGAACGTTCCCTAACTGAGTCATCCGTTGTTGTAGTGGGGTAGGTTCAGATTCTACCGCTTGCAACATTCTGGCAATTTGCCCTAGTTCCGTCTGCATTCCGGTGTTAGTTACCAACACCTTTGCGCGTCCCTGGACAACCTCAGTTCCTTGAAAAACTAAGTTAATGCGATCGCCTAATGATGTATCTTCTGGCAAATGCAGAGGTGCTTGTTTGCTTACCGCGTGCGCTTCGCCTGTCAGTGCAGATTCTCTAATTTGCAGGTTAGATTCTTCTATTAACCGACCATCGGCAGCAATTTGTACTCCTGCTTCTAGTAGCATGATATCCCCAGGGACTAAATCCTTAGATGCTACTTCTAGAGGTTTGTGATCGCGGATTAAGCGCACCCTTGGGGAAGAAAGCTTTTTCAGTGCAGCGAGGGCTTGTTCGGCGCGGCTTTCTTGCAGATAACCGAGAACACCGTTGAGAATCACAATTGTCAAAATGGCAATTGTATCTTTAAACGGAATTTCACCAGGCTTCAAGTTTCCGCTTTGCATACTCACTATATCTAGCACCCCAGAAATCAGGGCTACTGCAATCAGCATCAACAACATGATGTTGGTGAACTGATCGAGGAGAATTTGCCAAGTACTACGACCGCCTGTTTCTTCTAGTTCGTTAGAACCATAACGTTGGATACGTTCTTGGACTTGCTGAGTAGTTAAACCGCGATCGCGATCGCTGTCTAACGCCTCTATGCTTTGATCAATTTCCAGAGTATGCCATGCTCTGGTCTTGGGCTGAGAATCGGAAATACTAGATGAGGTCACGGGTAATTGTGTCCTAAAACCTACAAGTTTTGATCATAGGACTTTCAGAGCATAGTCCCGATCGCTTACAATAATTTCTCAAGTTGGAACGATGGGAATTTTGGGGACAAACACCGATACAGCTTGAGGAACCAAGCGAAATTTAGCTGGTGTCTTGGTCACAATTTCGCCATCAGCACTAATAGCACGAGGTTTTGGAGTATGAATCTCAATTTCCTGTGCTTGAATGCTACGTACTTTCTGCCACTGATCGTGGTTGCCTTGCCACATTGCAGGTAGTATTGGCATAATCTGCCACCAGTGATCGAGTTCTAAGCTGTATAAATCTAACCTTTGGTCATTTATAGTTGCATCCTCTGCTACCACCATCCCACCACCATAAAACCGCCCGTTACCAACAGCTATCTGGGCAGTGCTTACAGAAATTTTTTCACCGTTAATGGTAATGTTGGCTTTAAAGGGGCGCGATCGCTTAACCACTTGCATCGCCACCAAAGCATAAGCCAATACGCCCCATTTCTGCTTAACTTCTTTATTGAGTTGCCGCGTAATTTCTACGCTTAATCCCATACTGGCAACATTAAAGAAGTGCTTATCATTCACACAACCTAAGTCAATTTGCTCAATATTACCTGTAGCAATAATCTGACAAGCTTCTGATAAAACTGAGGGAATTGCCAGCGTTCTCGCCAAGTCGTTAGCAGTTCCCATAGGTAAAATGCCTAGTGGTAACTTAGTATCTACCAAACCTTCTGCTGCTGCATTTAATGTCCCATCACCACCACCAATAATTACCAAATCAACATCGTTGCGGTGTTTGCAAATTATTTCTGATATTTGCTGAGGTTTTGCTGTTGATTCTTCTAACAATTCAAAACCAAGATTTTCTAATTCGTTGATAGCTCCAGCTACAGCGTCTTCTCCGCGTCTAGAATGTCTATTTACTAGCAACAATGCTCGCTTTTTTAAACTATTGCCCATAAATTTGAAATTAATTCCTACTTTTGAACTTTTTAGTTAGATTATTAATTTTTATAAGATTTTATCCCATAATTAAATTGCTATAGCTATTGTTATCTCAAAATACACTATTAAAAAATTAAATTTTACATCAAAAAAAATATAAGTTCATTCCTTAGATAGATGTGTGTAATCAAAAAGCCCCAAATTAAAGTTAATTATTGATTTTTATAAGTTTTGAGTTATTGATTAAGAGTAAGTTGATTAGCGATCGCGCCTAGAACTTCAAGATAGAATCAGTAAACCTGATAAAATTTGCCGATATTCTGTATTTGTCGATAAATGAAATTGTTAATCAGCAACGATGATGGCATCTTCGCGCTAGGCATCCGCACCCTTGCTAATACCCTAGCAGAAGCAGGTCATAATGTTACCGTAGTTTGTCCCAACCGCGAAAGATCTGCTACTGGTCACGGTCTTACCCTTCACGACCCGATTCGCGCCGAAGTTGTTGAATCAATGTTTCATCCAACAGTAAAAGCTTGGGCGTGTTCTGGTACACCTTCAGATTGTGTCAAACTAGCTTTAGGTGCTTTGCTGGATGCACCACCAGATTTTGTACTTTCGGGAATTAATCACGGTTCAAATATCGGTACTGATGTTCTGTATTCGGGTACTGTTTCAGCCGCAATGGAAGGGGTAATTGAAGGTATTCCCAGTATTGCTTTTAGTTTAACCAGTTTTACATCTCAAGAGTTTCAAACTGCGGCTGACTTTGCTAAAAAACTCTTAGATCATCTAGCGAAAAATCCTTTATCAGAACCAATGTTACTGAATGTTAATGTCCCACCAGTCAAATCAGAAGAAATTGCTGGTGTGGCAATTACTCGTCAAGGAATTCGCCGCTATTTTGACACATTTCAAAAGCGAGTAGATCCACGCGGTAAAACTTATTATTGGTTAGCAGGTGAAGTTTTAGAGGATGTAGAACAACCAGATCATTTGCACTTACCACCTGATCTGATCACAGATGTGGAAGCAATTAAGCAAAATTACATTACTATCACACCTTTGCAGTATAACCTTACATATTCTGCTGGGGTATATGCTTTACAAGAAATTGGGATGGATCAACTTTCTTAATTGGCTTTTACGCAACTACTGTATTTACCACTTTATCTAATTTTGTTTTTCATCATTAATACTTGCTTACAGGCGATAAAGTTATGGGATCTCAATTTGTCAATTATCAAGTAAAAAGTAATTCACAAACTGATGTAGTAAATGCAGTTCAAAATTTATCTTTAGGCAAGTTATTCAAATATAGATGCTATTTCACAACTAAACCCTGGTAAAAGAGGACTTGTAAGTATATCCGTTTTAAACAAGGTTGTAGCTTTCTTGAGAATGCCATTTTCCCGTTGATATACTTCAATTAATTGTTGTTCTCGATCAATAATCCAATATTCAGAAACTCCTTGCACAGAATAAAGTTTTAATTTGGTTTCGCGATCGCGCTTTTTATCATTCTCTGTGTTAGACAAAACCTCAACTATTAATTCTGGTGCGCCCGTGAGATGACCGGAACTATCAATTAATTGCGATCGCCTTTCATAACTAATCCAAATTAAATCGGGAATTACCGCGTCAGATGGAGAAAAAATAATTCCTGGTGTAATATCCCTAGTTTGTCACTCTGTTCATAGTAAAATAAAAAGAGAAGCCTAAAAGGGAGACGGAGACAATGAAACATCCTAGAACTCCACAACTAACAATTAGTTTCATTGATCAATATTGTAATAATTATAAAAAGCTCTTTTCA
>DATNQB010000095.1 GCA_036702875.1 Oculatellaceae cyanobacterium
AGCGTTCCTGTTAATGTTCATTCAATGATTGATTGGACACCCGCCATTGAACTTTCTGATACCGGAGACAATTTGGTACTGCGTGCAGTGTTACCTGGCATAGATGCTAAAGATGTAAACGTTCAGGTAACAAATGAAGCCGTCTTGTTGTCTGGCGAACATCGCTACGAACAGAAAACTGAAGAGCCGAAGCTGTTCAAATCTGAGTTCCGCTATGGCAAGTTTCAACGAGTCATCCCTCTGCCAGTAGCCATTATTAATGACCAAGTGCAGGCTGAATATAAGGATGGTATTCTTACACTAACTTTACCCAAGGTAGTTGAAGAAAAGAACAAAGTCGTCAAGATTAATTTGGCTGATTTAAATCAAGCTAATACTGCCGCTTAGTTGAGCGTGCTAGATAATTAACAAGTGGGGTGGACATAGATTGTCTACCCAATTTTTATTTATATTCTTATTTGCGGATATTGTTAAAATTAATAGTCTCAATAGCCATAGGGATAATTATCCCTTTTCAAAAATTTCGGTTCTTTCAATCACAAACCATTCATGATAAAGAATAGCTAAAAAGAAATCTTCTCCTTTAACTTTATCGCACACTGCCATATAGCCAGAGAAAAAATCGTCGTCATCGTAGGTTGTATCTTTAAGAAACAGTGTCAACGAGTTCCCGTCAGCACTCCAAATAGTCCGTAGAATTGTGATATTAGGATGATGGGAGCGTTCAACTGGTAACAGTACCCAACGTCCCTCTATTTCTAGAAATTCTGGTTCGTAATATTTTAAGACTGAACTCCAGTTTTCAGGGCCTTCGTGTTTTTCAATTATTCTGTCCCACCGAACTGATTTAATCTTTTCTTGGGTAGACTTTGATAATTCAGATAATTTCATTGTTCAATTTTTATTTCATAATAAAAAACACACATTGCTTTTAAAGCTATAGTGAATTTACCTTGACAGCCCTGCTTGCTTTAAGGCTTGTGCTAACAAGTTTACTAGCATCAACGTTTCAGCCCATTGATGCAAATAATTAAAATCAAGTCTTTCACCCTGCACCTTTAAAACCCCTAAAACATCTCGCCACTGCTTTTGAGACTCACTACGAGTTTGTTTGTACCAACGCAGTTTTTGGAGAATAATGTCTTCTGCTGAATAGATATAGATAGAACCCTCTGAATCATCACCACAGACATGAAGCTGGCGGCGGTTCATTTTAGAGCGAGAAAAAGAATCTAATGGTAATACAAAAATATCTGCTTTCTCCATAGAAGGTAGATAGATGACATTGAAAGACGTTTTTTGTTCTAAGGCTTCAGCCACAGCCGACTCACTAATATAAAACTCAGAAAGCATCGCATTAATTAGCTGTTCGGCTTGAGAAACAGAAATATCAATTACCAAATCCAAGTCTTGTGTCGCTCTAGTTTCTCCTAACAAAGAACTAGCTACAGAACCACCCACTACATAAGGGATATTCAACGGTTCAAGAATATCGGCTATTTTTCGTGCCAATGTCAGAGGATCAGTAATCACTAAATCTCCCAATAAATTATAACTATAAAGAATATCTAGCCATTCACTTCCTAAGCACCTTTTGATAAATTCCTGTTTGATTTGAATAGGGTTAGCATTTTTGTACTGCTGGCGAATTCCTGATATTGCCAATCGTCGCACCGAAAAATTAAAAGTACGAGTACGCTCGGCTTTTTGTAGCGGTGTCATCTGCCGCAATAGCTGAAACATCAGCACATCAGCATCAATACTGGTATCTGATGACTGCGGTTTGTACCCAGGATAGACGGTAGCTTTTGGTATTAAAGGCATAATGAATTCATTGTAATAATATGCTGTAATATCTGAAAGTTATTTTAATAATAAAGTTGAATTTTGTGAAAATTTTGAGGCGTTTAATTAACAATTATCTGCAAACAAACTCAACTGCCCTGGTGTGATATTTGAATAACGACCTGCGTGTAGTGTAATATGGCAAGGCTTACACAGAGGAATTAAGTTCTCTAGTCGGTTATCTTCAGGTATGCAATTGGCATGATGGACATCCAACGTCAAACGAGCGAGTTCAGTTTTAGTAATAGTTAACTGTTTCTGTTCGCCAGGTCGCAAGCACTGTTGAGTGCAACGACGGCACTTCCAGTCAGCAGATTCTTTTACAGATAAAGCAATCTCTTTCCAATTATCGGGATAGCGGTTGCTATTCATTTAAGCTGTTTTAATAACTGAAGGTAAAAATCTTAATTTTTGTAGCTATCTAATGGCAAGTAACTCTACCATTAGATAGCTACAATGTACCAAATATTTCCATATTTAAGTAAAAAACATTCACTTAGTGGCAATTCAATCCCATACCCAAATCCTCCTGGCTATTGAGCAATATTCCCACTCTGGGAAGACAGTATCCCTAGTGCAATTAAGTTATTATACCAATATATAAAAAAACTTTTAAATATACAGAAACTTTTAATAAACCTCCAGTTTATCTCTTGGGGGTTTTTAACATATTTTAGCTACTTTTTAGCCTCAAGACTGTGCCTGATTATTCCTGATGTCATAACAGATTGATGCTAATTGATAGCCTATTCAATCAAACATTCGATCAATAGTCGCCATTGGTAAAAATAACCGATTAACAGAAGCAGGAAAACGTTGAAATTGATAATGTTCCTAGAAAGAACGAGCCGTATCATAAGGACGCATCTCGCCTTGATCTGGGCTATTTTCAGCCCTTTACTAAATCTGCCAAGTAGATCGGTAATTACCTAGCGCGTGGCTTAACACTCCTTAGAATATAAGTTAAGAGCTATCCTTTATTTGATACAATAAAAAATATCCTCAATTACACACTTCACTCAAAAAACCTCAACCAACACCTGTATTAATTAAAGGGTGGCTCAAATGTGGCTCAGGTATGGCATTGCCCCAGATAATAGCCTAGTACCAGTTGAAGATGTCAAGAGCGGGAAGACTAGCTTAAGATGCCCTTATTGCGACGGTGGGTTAACTGCTAAGAAAGGACGTAGAAAAGAACATCACTTCGCCCACACTGGAGAGACTTGCCAAGAAGTAAATCGCAGCGCCCAGCCTCCCACTCTGCCTTTGTATGATAATTTCAATATTTACCTAACAGGTAAAGAGCTTGAACAACTTAAATCGCTCTGGGATAAACATGGAGCTAATGTAGGTATTTACAAGGAAAAAGTTTTAAAACCTTTCATCGATCAGCAATTGCTGGAATATAATTCATACACCAAAAAATATTACTTTACAAAACTTGGGAAGATACCTGTACGTGCATTGTCATTAATGCTGTTTAATGAAGTCCACGAAGTAATGTTGCTGAAAAAATTACAAGATCTTCAAGGTAATCTCCGAGTAGCGTATTTAAAAAATTTGCCAACTTTCAATCAATGCTTACGAGACTTACAAATTTATCAAGCTGAATTTCGTAAAATTTTATCTACTACCCTTTACTATATCCAAATTGATATTGGTGAGCAGAAACTCTACAAAATTGGCGTAACTCATCGAGAAGTTGAAACCAGAATAGCTGAAATCAAAAATGATTTAGCTAAACATTTTCAAGATTTCTCAATTCAAGTATTGGGAACATGGGCGCACAGGGGGAATGTAGAAAAATACTTTAAATATAAATATTCGTTTTTCAATATTCCTATTGGCAATCTCACTGAATATTATAATTTTTTTACCCCAGAGCAAGCCAAGGCTGTACTAAGTGATTTGCGCCGGATGCGTAGAAAGGGATTATCCGAGGCTGAAGTCAATATTTTAGAGGGTAAGCCTAGTTATGTCGAGCAATTAATTGAGGAAGAAACAAAAGCATTGAAGCGCTCGCAGGCAATCAAAACAGGGATGGAACGGGCTAAAAAGTGGGGTCAGCACGTTGGACGACCTCCAGAGCGTGAGTCGCCTTCTGAGTTTTTAGCAAAGCCCTCATCGCAGCGAGTAATCGCAGCACTTAACGAGGGATTGTCATTAAGAAAAGTGGCGATTAAGGCAGGGGTTTCAGTTAACACAGTACGCAAAGTTCAGCAACTTCAAACTTAACATATATCCGCGAAATCATTCTCTGATCTGGTTGACGATAACTAGGGTAAAAATCCGAGGTTTTTATATGAAATCCACATCCTTTTAATTGTTCAATTAAGATTGCTAAATCTTCACGATAACCTTCAAAAATGGCAGACAAAGCTGCACTAAATTTTGGTGCTGACTTTAAAAACTCCTTCTGCTCTACATAGAAATTAATATTAACCGACCAATCTGGGGAGACATTCAAGAGATGAATTTCCGATGATTCTACCCTAAATCCACACTCTTTAAATTGTTGTACCAATACCGACAAATCCTCTTCAGCACCTTTAATGGTAGCTCCACAAATGCCTGTGGTGTCAGCTAATTTTTGTAATGGGAAATACATATTTCAATCCTTGAAGAAACGTGCAGTTAGGGACAACTAATAGTTGAAGTCGTTGTCCTGTCAGTGGTCGGAATCAACTTCTATAGCAGATTCGGGATAAAGGCGTGAGCCCATACTATTCAGTTGATACCACCAGCAGCCGTCGCCATCATCAAAATCAAGCCAGCGTCGAACAACTTTTGTTTTGTGGTGCTGGTCATCCCAATGCAGTACGACGAATTCATGCAGTTCAAATAATGGTGAGTTAATCTCAGTTCGTTCCATTGTTAATTACTAACAGTTGATTGGGTTAAGGTTGACTATAAGTTAACTTGAGATTAGCCATTGTATCTAATCTATGCCTAAGAAATTAAAAAATCATCCAATCCTTGAAGTGCAAGCGCCGCGAAATACTCAGGTTTCGTTAGTCCAGATGCAAGGTCACTTCCAATTACTCCGGTAACTTTCTTGTCCATGCTCATTTTAATAGCTCCTTAATTGTTAGTGTTTTCATTGATGCCATCTAAAAGTCATACTCAGAAGCCAACTTCTTATCAAGCTTTTCAAGTATCCACTCGACATAATCAAGCTGGTAGAGAAACTCCCATTCAGGGTCATCATGCCCAATTTCACCCCACTTATAATCGTTATCAAAATCAAATTCTTTCGTTCCTATAGCCATGTAAGCTTCATACTCTTCTTCATTGAAGTAAGGCTCTTTACTGCCTATTCCCATCTGCTTGCCTTCAGTAAATTTAAAAGTGGCAATCGCCTTAATCCCACAAGCAAACACAAACAAAAAACAACGTAATCCACAGTGCGCCTGTAACAGCGATATTCCACAGAATTACTTCAGGGCATCCCAATAGAAAACCAATGGGTAAAGTGATAGGCAGTAATGCTAAGTCAGCAGCAAAAATACACACAATCCAGGTTGCTACTTGTCCTAGTTCGTTAAGGATTTTCTGTCTCAGGTTCACCATTGCTGAGACTCTCCTAACTGCAACAAAGCCTCTAGCATTGCTTTACCAGTCTTGTAATTTATACCGCCCATTTTTAACACATCTTTGATGATATCTGAGTCTGATACGCCTTGCTGTTGCAGTGCTATTACTGATAGATACATAGGCTTATATCCCTCCATTCTCTCATCTGTTGCAGGTGTTGCAGCATTGGAGGAAAGCAGTTGTTAGGGAGTCCGTTACAGCTTCGTTACTAACTTCGTTCGGTAAGGAATTCAAAGTTAACTTATTAAATTATGAGATGAGTTTTTTAACTACCCAAACTCAGTCCTCTTTTGTTCCTCGTTGTCTGTTACAACATTACCTATATGTCATCTAGGTAATACCTAGATAAAACTCAAAAACAATAAAACTACTCAACAATGCCGAGCGCACTCTTGGCATCCGCAATTGTAATCATCAGCGTAAAAGGCGCAACTGGCGAAGGAATAAAGCCACATTTTTGATAAAATCTCTGCGCTTCTTCATTAATAGTGTGAACCAGAATCGCCCTGATGCCAGCAATTTTAGCCGCTTGTAATGTCCGCAGCACAGCATCACGCACTAAACCACGTCCAATCCCTAGAGATTGCCAGTTCCGGTCAACAGCCAAGCGTCCAATCACCATCACAGGAATGGACTCTGGCATATTACGTCGAATTCGCCCTGGGGCTTCGGCGTTGATAACACTGCCAGTAGCTAGACAATAGTAGGCGATCGCGTCAAGCCCCACCGTTACAACATAGGTGCGGGACGCGCCACTGCTTTCATTCTTGAGCGCCCGCTTCTTCAACCAATCATCTAACTCCCGCTCGCCGGAATCAAATTGTTCGAGTCGATGTTCGGGTTTTATAGGTTGAGGAGCCTGTATTGTTTGAGTCGGTTCGTCCACTGCCTTTAATCCCAAGGTGCTTTAGTGAAGAGCAATTTACGCAAGTTTTCCGAAGCGGACGGCGGGGCATCAAGTAGATCCATAAATTCTTGAAATTTCTCGTCGTTCAGCATAAATAATCGACGGTCTAGCAAAACCGCTTGTGCTTCCCGACAAGCTGTCTCTAGCATGAAATCCGAGCGATTCTTGCCGAGAGCTTCTGCCGCTTGGTCAATTAAATCGCGTTGAACGCTAAGTGCGCGGATGTTGATGGTGACATCGCGATTTCTTGAAGCTTCCATAATCAAATTTTTTTGATGTCCACACAATGAGTATACAAATTTTGTGTAGGCAACATCAACTGACTGATGAGGAACTAATCCCTGTAATTACAGCTACAGGAGTTAGAATGGCGGTATTATGAGATGGCTAAAGTGCGTGAGGCGAGGATAAGGAATTTAACGATGCTAACTCCCCTCAACTCTGGTCAAGTTATCGGTCAACCAATTACGGAAACGCATCTATTAGAAGCTTTTGCAGACTTCCTCAACATTGATGTGGGTGCAGGAGATGCTTCATTAGATACCTTAGCTACCTACAAAAGCCATCTCAAACAGTTTTTAGCTTGGTGCGAACGCACCCAACTGCATCCAGCACTGGCAACTCGCGAAGAGGTCAAGCGCTACCGCCGCTTTCTGATTGATGAAAAGCACTACTTGCCAGCGACAGTAGCCTTGAAACTTTCTGTAGTCAGGCGCTTCTATGATGCGGCGGTAGAGCATCGACTGATAATGGTGAATCCAGCTATAGGAATCAAACCACCCAGGGAAAAGCGCGATCTCGCTGAGAAAGTTACTTATTTAGAAAAGCTAGAAGTGCAGACGTTACTAGCGGCTGTGCCTGTTGATGGCACGCTGAAGTCAGTGCGGGATAAAGTCATGCTGGCGATTATGGCGCTGGAAGGGCCACGCACTGTAGAAATTCATCGTTGCAATATTGCAGATATTGTCCAGCAAGGAAGTAATTGGGGAATTCGGGTAGACGGTAAGTGCAATATTAGAGTTGTGCCACTCACACCAGATTTAGCTAAAGCTTTGTTAGCCTATCTGGAAGCTCGCAAGGCTGCGGGGGAAGTTTTGCAAACAGAAAGCCCGTTGTTCATTGCAGTGGGAAATCGCGCTGGGGGTCAGAGGATTTCTCGTCGGGGTATTAGAGCAATTGTGGATAAGTATTTGAAACTAACAGGACTGAAGCATCAGCCAGGACGTACTCTTTCAACTCATAGCCTTAGACACACGGCTGGCACTTTGGCATTGCGTTCTGGGGCTGAGTTAAGGCAGGTGCAGGATTTACTGGGACACAAAGACCCTAGAACTACTACTATCTATACTCACGTAGCTGATAGGTGGGAGAATAATCCGGCTTTGAAGTTGGGAATCACTATATAAAAAAGGCGATCGCCTCTCTTAATCATTCAAACTTTCCCAAAGTTTGCCAATGTAAATATAAACCTCAATTAGATTTATTTAGTATTTAGGCTTATATTTGAGTGTAATGACGTTGAAAGTAAATAGTCTTGAATAAAGTTTATTTGGAGGTGTAATTATGCAAATTGCCTCATCCCTATAGTGGGAAATAGTTTAGCGATGTCTGCTAAATTTGAGTTTGTTCCAAACACAGATTTACCAAAGTAATTTTTGTATTTTCTTATGAGTTTTTTTATTAAGCAAAACTAATAGTTCTAATAAAACTATTTTTTTGAAACTCTTTAACAATTTGCAGTTTAAATCCTAACCAATGTAAAAATTAATGTTTAATTAACTCTTTTTTGTAACAGTTCTTCTAACTCCTCCCAGTGAGGAAGATAAGCAGACATGAAGCACTTAAAAACTTTGCCGTGATTGGGAACGAGTAAATGTACAAGTTCGTGAACAATCACAAATTCACCCAGTTTTTTTGGTAAATCTAACAACTCACTATTAAGCGTTAACCGTCCTATAGTCGATATGGATGCCCATTTTCTTTTCATAGGACGGAGTTGAATTTGTTTGACTTGGACTTGGATGCGTATGCTCCACTGTTGTACAGCGTCTTTGAGTTCGGGGAGCGAGTAGCAAGCCAATAATAGTCAAATAAGAAGTGAGCAGAGAGAACTTTGTAACAAAGTAAATGTCAGGTGAACATAGCTCACCTGACATTGAAGCTTGAGTTAAGTCCCCAGCTTCTATCCTTTGGGCGGGTGTGGATCATTGCCATAGCTATTCCGCTCTCTGATTTGTCCTTCTCGATTATGGATGAATAGCTCAGACTTTTGATTGATAGCAATATCGCGTCCTCGTTCAATTGCCTCTTGCTGAGTGGAGAATACTTGGGTAGGTTTGTTAGCACCCTCACCCTTAACTGCCCACCCATCAGAATGGGGGACAATGTGCTGATTTTTTCCTGTAGACATTAGCTTTAATATAATAAAATACTTTTACACTTTAACATAAAGTTTATTAATGTGTACGTTGTGTAAATTGCAAAATATTAAATAACTTTCGTGAGAGATTTGTTTAATGTACTATCTGATATTCTGTTTGCAACGGTTTCTCAAAGCTCCTTGATTTGTTCTGAGAAAACAAGAGATATAGTATAAAGAATGACTTGTAACGATTCAGAAGACATTCTATTAACCATTTTTAAATATCTTTAGCATTATTAAAAATATTTTCAGAAAATAGCTTCAATTGCTTCCTACACAATTTACCGAGCAGGATTTGTCCCCAACTTCTTCTCAATCCGCTCTAACTTCGTTTGCAACCATCCTACTCGTTCAAGAATATAGGCTGTAGTAGCAGAAGTGTATGTTGGCTCAGGTGGAACAATTCTAAGAATAGCAGCGGCAACAAGACCTGTTAGAGTACACTTACCCATAACGAGTAGCCATTGCATTTCCCAACGCAGGTTAGTCGAGTTCGATTTCAATATCTGGGCTTGGCTTTTGACTTGGTTGATATGCTCCTTGCTTGTTTGATTCAGATTGTTGAGCCCGTCTACTAGATTGTTGATCCACTGCCTCAATCTTTTGAATTCTTTTTGGTTTTCGGCGTTGATGTTCTGCTTCAAGCTCTCCCAATCTTGCTGCTGTGTCTTGCTGGAGGAAAGCAATGCGTTGGAGTTGCTCGTCAAGTTCTTGGTTAATTGACTGTGAGTTTGTGTCTGTGTCTCCAACACCGTCGCCATCTTTTGAAGTTGGGTTAGGATTTGTGCCTGCCCCTGCTGCAACTGCGCGATCTCTGTCCGAAGTTCTTTTATGTTTTGATTCTGTTCTTCTATTGTCTGATTCTGTTGTTCTATTGTCTGATTCTGTTTCTCGATTGTCTGATTCTGTTTCTCGATTGTCTGATTCTGAGCGATCGAGTGAGAGGCTAGATTTTCTAAGAGTTCCAAGAATTTCGGTAATTCGGCTAGAGGATCTACTGGGGGAGGTTCCTTGAATTGATTCGCTTTGCCATTGTTGCGATGCTGGGTCATCCTCTACGTTCTCCAGTTCTCTTGAGTCATCCACATAAGCCGCCGTGCTTAATTCAATATTGTCAATCTCCTTAACTTTTGATGTATTCCTTTCGTTAGAGATATTGCTCTTTTTGGTATCTGTAGAATCCGATGCGGTAGCAGAGCCATCCACTGCTGACAGCCTACTGCGAGTCGGGACAAGTTGAGGCGCTTGGACTTGCAACTGAAATGGTTCCAACTGCACTGTTTCACCTGCTGCTACAGCTTGTAATATAGGTAAATCTTGTTCAGAATTAAACGTCACGCCCCGTAGAGATTGCAGTTTTTTCCAGCTACAGTTTTTCAACTGGCTACCGCGACAGCGAAATCCTTCATATTCAAATGCAAAGCCCTTCATTTCATCCCCAATAATGGTGGGGCGAACGTCAACATCAGCGTGTTGCAGTCTGCCTACAAAAGTAATTACATCAGGGCGATCGCTTGTTGCATCAATCACTATCCGTTCTAACTTTTGAAGAGTCGGTTCATCCGGTGGCGTAACTCGTAATCCTTTCTCAAAATCTTCAAGCTCTCGCATCATGCGTCGCTTTTGTCCGGTAGTCAGTGCAGATTGTGATGCTTCTTGACTTGGCGCTACCTGGTACAAATCCCACAGATACTCAATGTCTCTAGTTAATGCCTCAGCCTTTGTTTGGTCTTGCCAATCATTGACTCTTGTAAAGTTGTCACATTCAAACGTATGAATCATCAGATGAACGTGAGGCTGGGCATCTGGATACTTCTGTTGTTGGCTTTCTGTGGGCTTATGCTTAATCATCAACCACAAATTATCAGTGTAGCCTAACCCATTAACCATGAACTCGCCAATATCAAGCCATTGCTCTGATGTCAGGCGATCACTATGGTGGGGACTTAATGCAACGTGCTTGGTGTCTTTATCAGTACGAGGATTTTGTTGGCTAATCGCTCTCCACTCAGCCATGATTTCCCCGTAAGTCTGCCCTGCTATATTTCCCCCATAGAGTTCGTATTCTTTGTCAGAATCCATGAGATAGCCCAACAAACCACCAGGGTTACTGCCAGTAGCTACAACCTTGGCAAGCATTGTCTCAACTTGAAACTTATTATCTTTATTCATTCTGCCACGACAGCAAGTGACATACTCCCGACGCTCACCTCCATAGGGCGAGAGTGCTTGCGATTCAAGCTTAAAAACTTCTCAAAAAAAACTTTGTAGTATCCCTTGACAAACTTGTAGTACGTTGTAGTAGTATAAATGTAGTTAGATACTACAAGTAATACAAAACCTGAGTATCAAACACACTGAACCTTGAAAATTGAATAGCCACAAAACTTGGGGGTGTAGCTCAGTTGGTTTAGAGCGATCGCCTGTCGAGCGAAAGGTCGCGAGTTCAAATCTCGTCATCCCCGCTGTGTAGCCTTGTGGACGACTAGACAAGTCGCTTTAGTTCTCAGCTAGAGAGAAGCGGGTGCAACTCCCGTCGAGGCTCCCAAACCTGTCCAGGTCGCCTAGTGGTTGAAGGCATTGGTCTGCAAAACCGACATCGTGGGTTCAAATCCCACCCTGGACTCCAATCATTGCAGAGATGGTGTAACGGCAGCATCAGGGTCTCCAAAACCTTTGGTTCGGGTTCAAATCCTGGTCTCTGCGTTATGGTGCAGAACGCGAAGTGGTCGAGCGGCACGTCTTTCAAGCGTGTTACTAGCGGGTTCGAGTCCCGTCTGCACTGCCAAGGTTTATAGGTCGGCTCGCCTACTGGTGTGGGCAACTGTCTGTAAAACAGCCGCTTCTTGCGTTGCTGGTTCAATTCCAGCCCGACCTACCAAACGATATGGAGAGATAGCTATTGGCAAGGCAAGCTGTTTGCTAAACAGTCGTGGATTAATCGTCCACTGTGGGTTCAAATCCCTCTCTCTCCGCCTTGAGAACGTGGTGTAACTGGATAACATCTTAGATTACGAATCTAAAGAGTGGGGGTTCAAGTCCCTCCGTTCTCGCCAATTGTGGAGGACACCGCTGAATGGTCGGCAACTGGTCTTGAAAACCAGGGTAGTCCTTGGGCTAGGGGTTCGATTCCTCTGTCCTCCGCTTGTGGGAAGTTGGTGAAGCTGGTGCTCACGTGCCGCTGAAGACGGCGAGAAGGCGGTTCGATCCCGTCACTTCCCACTCGTTGCTCCATAGCTCAACGGTTGAGCCGCCCGCTGTTAACGGGAGGGTTGTAGGTTCGATTCCTACTGGGGCAGCCATTTATTGCCGAGTGGACAACAAGTGATGCGTTGTAGTTGTCTCTGAATCACGGAGATACCGCTACCCGAAGGGTCGCTTTGCTACAAATCCGCTTCGGCATTCAAACTTAGCCCTGTGGTGTAATTGGCAACATCTCGCTCTTTGAAAGCGAAGAGTCCAGGTTCGATCCCTGGCAGGGCTGTCAGGAGGAAAAAAGTCGCTTGCGTCAAATCGTCTACCCTCCTGTTTCTTACTCCTGTAGCCCAACTGGAAGAGGCGCTGGTCTTAGAAACCAGTTGTTGTAGGTTCAAATCCTACCAGGAGTACCAATTATCGGGATGTAATTCAGTGGCCAGAAGCCATGCTTTGGGAGCATGGAGCCGCAGGTTCAAATCCTGCCATCCCGACCATTCTACCCCTGTCACACTCACTGGCATCTGAGCTTGTTTCTCTCAACCAGTTGTTGTGGGTATTGCATGAAAGCGACGCGAACAACTCAAGAGCGGGAGTAGTGAAATTAGGAGAAACGTTTCTCCTAACTTATCTAGGTGCGTTATCGCACAAAGAGTTTTGGGCGTTTGGCAGAGCGGTTATGCACCTGGCTTTTAACCAGGATTAGACAGGTTCAACTCCTGTAGCGCCCACCAACGATGCCCTCGTGACGCAATTGGCAGACGTATCCGGCTTAAACCCGGATTTTTGCGAGTTCGAGTCTCGCCGAGGGTATAGCGGGGATAGAGCAACGGTTAAGGCTCGACGGTCTCATAAGCCGAAATCAGTGGGTTCGACTCCCACCTCCGCGACAATCATGCAGATGTGTGTAGTCGGTCAGCATCAGGATTTGGTATGTCCTTTCTTCGAGTACCCAAAGGTCAGCAAGCTACAAGTCTCGTCATCTGCTTGTGCTGGTGTAGCTCAGTTGGTAGAGCAATCGCCTTGTAAGCGATAGCGGGCAGGTTCAATTCCTGTCACCAGCCCTAGAATGCGTTCACGTAAGTGCAATCGCTCCAATATGCGAATGTGGTGTAAGGGCAAACACCGGAGCACGCCAAGCTCCAGATGCGGGTTCGAGTCTCGCCATTCGCTCTCGTAGCCTCGTAACTCAGTTGGGAGAGTGCCTCTCTTACAAAGAGGAAGTCGCGGGTTCAATCCCTGCCGAGGCTACCAAATTATGGGAGTGTCGCCTAATGGATTGGGCATCGATCTTCTAAATCGACCAATGTAGGTTCGATTCCTACCGCTCCTGCTTATGGGTCTGTAGCTCTAATTGGATAGAGCGCCTGTTTTGCACACAGGAGGTTATGGGTTCAAATCCCATCAGATCCACTGTGACTGAACCCGAAGCGGCGGAGGGGCTGGTTTGTGACACCAGTGTTAGCGAGTATGCGCTACGCGCAGGCTACGCCAACAACTCTCGTCAGTCACCCCAAACATGGAAGATGCCGCTAAATGGATGGCAACTGGTCTCGAAAACCAGGGTACAGGTTAACTGCAAAGGTTCGATTCCTTCATCTTCCGTTTTCCATCCACCAGAGGCCGAAAAGCGAGGCACCGTGCTGATAACGCGGCAATAGGAGGGGCAGTACCTCTCTGGTGGATTAACTACCTTTATATCCCACGTTGTATTAATCCCAATCTTCTTGTTCAAATTCTGATTGGTGGAAATTATTGGTGATTTCTTCATCTTCTGAATCTTCATCTACACCAGATAATTGCAACCGCACACCTCGTAATTCTTCACGCACTTCTAATAATAAATTGTGTATATTGTTAAGAGTTTTCACTAACTCCTTGTACTGATTTGTAGATACTACTCGTAGCTGAGTATTATTTGCGATCGCTTCTTTTATTACCCGATTAAAATCTTTGTTCAGTCGCCTCAATTCTAGGTCAAACTGTCCCATCCGTACACTGGTTTTGGCATTAATAGCTGGCACTTTCGGAGGAGTAATAGGACGACCTTCTACTCGTCTGCGAATAAACTCAGCTAAAGGCAAGGCATAGAAAGAAGCCATTTTATGCCATCGGCTTTTTTCCATTGGAGTCAAGCGCAGCAAATAAGAAGTAGTTTTTTCTTTTCCCTCTGATTTTGATGCCATGACTTAACACACTTCTTTGTAAAATAATCCTGCCTGACCCAGCAGCCAAAATTAGACAGCAACACGATAACTAGCTAATTCAAGCTCGTTGTATATCACAACTCCCTGCTTGCTTCCCATGTTATCGGGAAAGTATGTGTAGTGTGTGCAATCAGGTAAAGATTTAGGCTCAATTCAATAAAGTTAGATCGTAATCGCGAATCTCGCCAAATTCTTCAATATATTCAACGACTTGTCTAGTATAACTTCCTCCAGCTTTGAGTCGCTCTAAATTACCAACTACAATTAATAATTCCCTAGCACGACTAACAGCTACATTCAGCAAATTCGGTTGGCGGTTAAGAAACCAGAAACTATGATTTTCTTGACACTGACGAGTAGAAAGAATAATTACCGATTTCTCGCCACCTTGAAAAGTATGAACTGTACCAATATCATTATTAAAAAAATCTTGCCAAGCTGATTGTAAGCGTTCTTGTAAAGCATTGGCTTGACGACGATAAGGAGAAATGATTCCTATAGAATTTTGATTGTTCGGCGAATTTAATTTATAGCCTGCTGCTAATAACTCTTTAACTAAAGTTTCAATCACATCAACTTCTGCCCAATTGACATTGTTAGAGTAATTTCCTTTAACGTGATAAGCAATTAAATTAGAACCCAATTTGGAAAGCTTTTCTTCTGTATTAATCGCCATACCGTAATCACACAGACGGTCACAAAGAGAAGCTATGCTAGGCACACAGCGAAAGTGTTCTTTGAGAAGAATGCCATTACCAATATCGCCTTGTTGCTTTGATGCTCCTGCTGCTCGTTGATAAGCTGTACAAACTGTAGGACTATATCTGTCGTAGTCACTATCTGTCAGTTCACGTGCTGAAAAAGCTTTAGCGCAATACTCATCTTTCTTCTGGTCGCTTAATGGTATAACAGGCTCTAATTGCATTGGGTCGCCTACTACCAGTGCTTGATGGCAACGTACCAAAGCTGGAAACAATTGATGGACAGGAATTTGTCCAGCTTCATCAACAATTAATTGATCAATACAACCGCTATCAGGGTAAGGAAACAAACGACGCAGAGAATGCAAGGTACTGAGGAAAACTGGAAATAGTAAGCTGAGATGACGATAAACGTTTCTCCAGTTAACTGCTAACTGACGTAATGCCTCCCATTCGTTGTTAAGAACGCCCATATAAATTCTGAGGGAAGCAATCACTTCATCCTTCTGCTGCAATGCTGACTGCTGTAAAAACTGCCAAGATAACTCGAATAATTGCACTTGCAGAGAGTGTAAGTCAGTATAAAAGCGGCTGTAAAAATCAGTGGTTGGGTAACTAACAAGTTTTTGTTCTAGTTCTTGTTGGTGACTACAAAGCTGCTTAAGTTCTGCCTGTAAGCTATTTAGTGTTGCATTGTTTGCTTGATGCTGTGATGACTGCTGTTGCCATTCAGCAAATTCTCTTAGCTGCTGAGATATCGTATAGCGCCACCCTTTCAAGTGCTTCAAGTTGATAATCAACTCCATAGGAAATGACGTTTCTCTAGTAGCAGCTACATCATAGGCAAGTGTTCGATTCAATCGCTCAATAATAGTTCTTTCGTCACTGCGCGTTAGAAGTAGCCAAACTTTATGTAGCCCTTCCCCTATCCGTTGCCACCAGTGCTGATGTTTTCTAGCAGCTTTTCGAGAGTATGTTTTTGATAACTTTAACCAAGCTTTTTCTAGTTGGGCTTGAATTATCTGGTAGTTGTCAATAGGAAAATCTGAATAATCTGGAGATTGTGGCTGTTGTTGGTCTTTGACGAGCTTCTCAATTTCTGCTTTCAGGACTGCAATTTGAGTTTGCACTTCCAACAGTTGTTGAGACTCAACAGCTTGTTGTTCAAGTAATTGTTGGTCTTGTTCTAGGTGCTGCTGAAGTTGATTAATTCCTGCTAGCAACTGAGTTTTAGCTTGTTCCCACTGATTTAGGAGAAACGTTTCTCCTAACAACCAATCAATAGTAGCTGACAGTTTAGGTAAGACTTGTTTCTCAACTAACTCTTTGGAACCACCTGATAAATAGAATTGGCTCTTATGAAATTGTCTGGCTAGTAATTCTTCAACGTTACTGACAGCACGATTGTTAGTGCTGGTAACTACAGTCAAGATACTTTCATATTCCCCTGTAGTAGCGAGATGTACAGCACCTTTGACAACTTGCGTGGCGATTTTGTGCAGCAGTAAAGTCGTCTTACCATTTCCTGGTGGCCCAATTACAGCAGTAATCGGGTTACTTTGTGAGTGTTTTAGAGCTTCTGCTTGTGATTCAGTTGCTGGATGTGTGGGAAAAGCTCCTTGAAATAAAACCTCATGTTCAGGTGGTTGTGGTTTCCCAAATAAATATTCGTAAGCTGGATGTCCTGGTACTGCCCAATCCCAGCGATGCTGTGAGCAGATTTTGGCAAAGTCTTTATTCAGGTTGTAGTTAAAAGCAACATAGCCAAAGTTCAGCAGGTAAGGCAGCAGTTTTGACCGCACTGGGGAAGCAGGTAACTCGATTAATCCAATAAAGTCTTGTAGCGTTTTGAAGGGGTGATTGAATGTAGTTTCTAGAAAAACTTTTAGCCCTTCTTGAGTTACCAAACTTTCTGCTGTTTCTTCTTCTAATCCATACCACTCTATTAAATTGGGAATGATAGGTTGAAACTCAAACTCAGTTAAATTCCAGCCACGACTGCGGTATCTGCCTGCAAAGATAGGAGAAACGTCAACAGTAAATAAGGGACGAAACTGACGATAGCCTTCTTCAATGATATAAAGCTGAGGAAACGCAACTGCTATGCACAGTTCGGAATTTTTGTTTTTCTGCTTAATGTCTTTAAGTTGTTGCTTTAGTTCCTTAAATAAAGATTCGTCTAGCAGTAAGTTGTCTCCTAGCAGGCTAACGCCTGCATCCCAGACACGAGGGCGCTGTTCATCTTTTGCTTCTACCTTAGCGTTGCTCAAATTTTCGATATGCAGGTAATCTAACCAAGCCGAGAGCAGCGCCCTAATCTTTGCTGAGTCGGTCATTAATTATGCCAGGAATCCTGTTCCCGTTGATTTTGTGACGATTGGCAGCTATAAAACCTCTATCAGCAGTAGGATTCGTATTTTCTCAAGCATCGAGTTAATCATTTTCCAATAACGCTTCAAGTTGAGTTAACAGCGTATCAATCTGTTGCTCCTTGTTTGGATCTTCCCAAAGTTTCGTTTTTTTGAGTTTTTGATAAGCCACTTTGAGTCGTTCGGGGAGTTGAGATGTGGGTTGAGAAGATGGGATTTGACTTGGTGGAGTTTGTTGTTTGATTTGATCCTTTATTTTGCTTAAAGACCAATTGTTAGCAACGGCTGATTCTAGAAATTGTTGACGTTGTTGCTCATCTTTCACTCGTGCCAAAGCGATCGCTTTGGTGTACTCCAGCTTGCCTTCTCGTAGCTCTACTAAAATCCCTTCAGGCAGATTAAGCAAAGGCAACCGCTTGGTAGTAAATGAAAGCCAATTTATTAGCCCCAAGCTGAGAAACACTTTTTGGATTATTTGAAACTTCTCTGACTCATCTGAGTTAGGAGAAACGTTTCTCCTAGATTCCGTTTCTCCTGCATCATCATCTGAGTTAGCAGAAAGGTTACTCTGAGATTCTGTTGCTTCTACTTCCTCTAAGTTAGGAGAAACGTTTCTCCTAGAGTCATCATCTGCTGACACAGATTCTTTGTCTCCTTTATCCCAAACGTTTTTCATCTTGTAGAGCAAGGATTTAACCTCACTGACATCGCATCCCAGTTTTAGGGATAGCAAAGCTAAAACAGCTTCGGTTTCTTCAATTGGGTTAAGGTCTTCTCGTTGTAAATTTTCAATCAGTGCCAACTGCCAAGCTTGTTCATCTGACAATTCCCGCACGACTACAGGCACTTCTGTTAATCCGGCTTTTTGTGCGCCTCGATAGCGTCGCTCTCCTGCTACCAGTTCATAACCTCCCGACTTTAAGGGACGTACCAACAGAGGTTGCAGTAGACCATGTTGCTTGATTGATTCAGTTAACTCATCTAAAGCTTGAGGGTCAAAGTAGCGTCTAGGTTGTGAAGCGGGAAGATGAATTTCAGTTAGCTTAATTTTTGACTCAGTTGCTTGTGGCTCCTGGGTGACATCGGGTGAGTCTAACCAAGGCACGGCTGTCGTGATTTGACCGCCATAAGGTTTGCTAGTCCGTTTCCGTGTACTCATTCTACAGACTCCAGAGATTGAGCAATTTCTTCAAGAAGGGAAACAGCCGCGTGCTTAGAATCATACACAGCTAACGGCGCACGTTCTTCTGAGGCATCGACAAAGGCTGTGGCTCTGGGAATAGGTGGAAATATCTTACCCCAGGAAGAAAGTTGTTCATTAATAGCACTCAAAGCTCGCGCATCTGCTGAATTGGCTTTGGCGTATCGTGTAGGAACAAATCCAATAATTTGCAACTTCCGGTTAGCTTTGTTTTTGACGTGGGTAAGAGTTTGTAACAGTTCGTCTGTTCCCTCAAATGCTTTCAAATGCGTTTCGATAGGAACGAGTACGTGAGTAGCTGCGACCAAAGAAATGTAGGAAAGCAAGCCTAAGCTGGGAGGACAGTCTACTAATATGAAGTCGTAATTGTCCTGAACTGGTTCAATCGCTTCTTTGAGTCGCAAGTCGCGCATGGCAGCACTAACTAGCTGCATTTCTGTACCACTCAATAAGCGGTTAGTAGGCACTAAATCCATGCCATGAATGCCAGTATGAATCGGTAGCGGTTGTTCGTCAATAATGGCATCAGCAACGGTTTTATTTAACTGCCCTGGCATTAATCCCATAAATTTAGTTAGGGATGCTTGCGGGTCCATGTCTATGAGTAGGACACGGTGTCCACGTTGCGCTAGGTGGTATCCCAAGTTTTGGGTGAGAGTTGATTTAGCAACACCCCCAGCTTGGTTAAATAAAGCAATGATGCGACAAGATGTGGTTGACACGGGGAACTATCCTTGAATACGATTTCATTAAATCCGCAATCAACTGCTATGCAGTTTAAAGGAATTCTGGATCAAAATTACCAATTTACAACAGGAATTTTTGAGTCAAAGTTGATGCTCAATACTGCTGATATGCAGTCAAGCTAAAATGTTGTTAGTAGCACTGAAATAGTATTGTTGTTGAACACAACTTGAAAAGCTGTACAGGCTGCTTCTAATTCGCTTTGCTGCACTTCTGTAGAAAACTACGTATTTCATAACTTGGGAAGCAAGCAGGGAGCAAGTATATATTAAAAATACCGCAGATAGCTCAAATCTTTCTCACTGTATTAACAAAGATTTTTCGACTTACTTTTATTGACGACGCAAGGCAGCACCAGTTACGCCTGTAACAAATCCCAAGCTCAATGCCATCAAAATATGAGATGGTGTTGTAAATAAAGTAACAATACCAACTACTCCTGCTACAAATACGCCACTGTTAAGTAGATTGATAAATTTCTTAATAACAGGCTTTTGCTGTTGGTCATAGATAGCTTGCAAGGCAATCTCATTACTATCGAGATCTTGAATAATTGCTTGGATGTCCTTACCTATTTCTCGTTCTAATCTGGCGATCGCTTCTCTATCTGCTTTAACAGGCGATACCGATAGTCTCAGTAAAGATTCTGATAGTGTTCTCTGAGCTACTAACTGATCCTTCGTTTGCTGGTTCATCACTTCTAAATTATTGGTTAAAACGGCAAGGGTAACAAGAGGGCTATTGTCAGTTTGATCTTCAAGGAATTTAAAGTTAGGAGAAACGTTTCTCCTAACTTTGGGAGAAACATTTAGGAACGCTCACTTAGCTCTTGCATCATCGACTCATACATCGCTTCAGCATCGCGATAGCGTTGCGAGTTTCCTTTTCTCACTTGCCACAAAGCATAAATGCAAGCTTCTTTATTGCATCCCAATTTCTTGAGGTTCTCCAATTGCTTGAGCCGTTCGACTTTGCTGTTCGACTCTGTAACCCCCCTCATCGAAGTAGAATTTGGTATTGACTCGAACTGTCGTTCAACAGGTTCAGGAATCGAACGTCCTTGATTTATCAAAGGTTCAGGTCGAACGTCGTTTGTGTCCAACTCATCAAATGCTTCCTGCTCGAACGGACGCGGTTCGACCCAAGTTTTAGCTGCAACAGTACCAGGTTCCCAACCATCTACAACTTCTACTCCTGCATCACTGGCGATCGCCAATGGTATTGTCAGAGGTAATGAGCGCAGCGGCTTTAATCCTCTGGGTGGCGCTCCTTTAAATGCGCGTGGATAATGCCCATGCGTTGGGTGAATTACGGGTTCATCCCCAATCAACATCCCATAAGCAGTGGATTGCAGCCATTGGATGATTGAGCGGTCAGGCAAATTCCGAGCATACTTGACAGCTACTCTTTGTAACCGTATGAGTATAAAGTTTTCTAGAAAATCTCCTAAACCTTCTAGTCCTAGTGCTTTGGTATTTCCTGATTGAGAGCAGAAAATTGGTAGTTTATTGAACTTGCGCCCTTCGCTACCCATGCGTAGCAGGAAGTCATCAGCAATGCTGATTCCCTGTTTCTTACACCACATTCTGACTGCTGGCCATTCGTCACAGATAATTACAAGTGGAGTACGGTCACGCCCGTCTAAGAGTTCCAGCAGAATCTCCAATTGAGCCACAATCGCTGCGTACTCACGAATTACAAATAAACCAGACCAGTTAGTGTTATCTGGGTCGTCGTGAGGGTCGAGTACCAATATTCCTACTTCACCTACACTACCAGCTATCAACTTGGTGACAGTGGTTTTACCACTACCAGAGTTACCTAAAACTGCAATCCCAGTTGCTTCGCTTAGTAGCTCATAACAGTCAAACTCAGGAATAATAAAAGGCTCTAATTCCTGCTCAGAGGGTGTTGCACTCACTTGAGGTGAGTTAGGGAAGTAATGCTCGTACCGCGCTTTTAATTGGGCATCGTGACCCCATACGCGGTCAGCTTCGATTAATTCTTCTAGTTCAGCAGCAGCTACTGAGTCATCTTGTCCCAAGTACCAAGCTGCCATTGCTCCAATCTGTGCTGCCACTGGAACCCAAGGAGATTTTACACCTAAGCCATAGCGTAATGGTAAAGGAGAAATGGCTAGGCATAATCCACCTAAACCAAAACTCCAAGACCATAGAGTTTTCGCTCTGCATTGTGCTTTGAAATTGTTCATAACAGATATCCCAAGACGATGAACACGCCAAAGCCAAGCAGCCCAAAATTGATAAATCCCAGTGCTTGATTTCCTTTAGCCAGAGATTGAGTTGTGGCGATAAATAACACGCCAGGGATAGCTAAAGCGACCATGACCCAGCCACCAATAGTGACAGGGGCATAGTGGGCTATCAAGTTACCTACTGAGAATGCCAAGCCAGGAAGGGTTAAGCGGGGAATTGCCCACAGGGGAATGTCTCGCAGTTTGGTTGGCGGTAGTAACCAAGTCAGCCAACTAGCTTGTCTATCTGCATAGGTGGGGGAGGGTTGACGAGTGGGAATGCGTGAGCGCCAAAGTTCTTTGTCACTCATTGCTGCTACCCTCCTGTTGCTTGGCTCGTGCTTTGATTTTGGCTGCAAATTCAGTTGGGGGTTTACCGTTAGAGCGAGTTAGCTGGTTGTGTTCCCATGCCCCGTTATTGCCCATTTTGAAGCTGTTAATGTGTTCTTCAAAAAACTCGCTTCTGGCACCAAAGCCAGCGCCAATTAGGTAGAGTGCAACAGTACCAACAACGAAGAGCATCATTTTGTGACCTCCTTAGCTGGCAGAGTTTGCAGATGTATAGATGCCACAGATGCTAGTAGGGCATAGGCAGCAAAGGACAATAATATGGCGATAATCAAGCCAATGAAGGCTTCTAGTAACCCAGAACCTCGATACTCGTGGAGATGTTCGTGTATGTGGACATTGGGTTGAGGTCTTTTAGCAGTTTTTTTGTTACCTAATTCTTCAGGTATATCCTCTGAAAAGCCCCATTCGTCTGCATCTACTTCATCATCAACTAATTCAGCTTTAACAACGTTGGAACTGTTGCTTATTGAGCTAAGTTTTGAGTAGTGAGGTGCTGCTAACCGTCGCAATGATTTAGGAGCAGGGGTTTCAGGTACTACTTGCCCACTAGCACTTTTGACTATTGCTCCTGGCTCGATAGTTTCTGCTGGAGGTGTGTTACTTTTGTTCCAATGGGACAGCACTAATGTTTCGACATAATCCCGAAACATTCTGCCTCTGGTTGATTCGATGAACAGTCCCAGGCGAATTACGCCGCGGCGTGTCCACATAATCTTAAATAGTCCATTGTTAACTGGAATTTTAATCCAGTGAATGCCTTCCAACAGTTCATCGCTGTGACGGCTTTTTTGGCTGCGAATACTTGATTCGCTGACTCCGTACCCAGATGCTACAAGGCTAGTGGGTAGTAGCCACTCATGAGTATCATCGGGGATGGCTTGGCGAAGGATTACTTGAAAATCTTCGTTCATTGCACACCTCCTAACTTTTGAGGTGTTGCAATTACTATGTCGCTATTTGGCATTATTAAGATGTCTCCTTTCCGACTAGGTGGGAGACAGTTGCCAGCGGGAGGCGGCCAAGCTTGTGCCGCTGGTAACTGACCCTTCGTGACTGACCGTATACATCGTATACACAATACAATGTAACATTTTTATGGAGTCACTGTTAATAAAAGTAAATTTGTTATCAGCGTATACAAAAGGTGTAAAATGGCAGAATCGCCGCTAGCTAGTGCTCGATTACCTCAAGAATGGATGGCACAGTTGGACGAAATAGCGCAGCAGACTGGGAAAAGTCGCACTGACTTAGTAAGGGAAGCGATCGCTATGTATCTAGGTGTAATACCACCTGAAGGTGTTCGCTCTGATCTCGAGCAACTTAAAAATCGAGTTGAGATCGTTGAAAAAAAGCTGCAAATTCAGGAATATCAAACCAGTTAGGAGCCATCGAAAAGGAGGCAATCAAATCAGCTTTAACAGGGCTGATAGGGCTATATCAAGAAATGCTCAATAGTGGATTATCAGTTACTAAGCCAAAGGGGAATCGTCGCCAGCAACTAGAACAGCAGATTGAGGCGTGGCAAACGCTACTGCAAAACATAGATGGTGACAAACACAACTCTTAAAGGAGGTGAAGCACAACAACCCCTAAAACTGAAAATACCCCTGCTTTTAACAAGGGTTTTTCAAGGGCGTATAGATTTTTTTTTAATCGAGCCAGATAAACATTTCCCCGCCTTGCTATCGGTAAAGTTTACCAGACACCACCGTAGCAATTGAAAAGTGCGGGAAAGAGTGTCTTGTCTTCTATTATCCATGAAGATCCTTTGAGTTGTACACCAAAAATTAAATTTTTTTTAATTTTTTTCAGAAATAAATGACAGATAAGTCAATTCAAAATCTTTAATTTAGAAGCAAAGCTCTCTTTCCCGCACTACAAGGGTTTGAGTGCTACCTAAAAATTACCGGAAGTAAGCCACAACTATATATATAGATGTAGTGGTTAGCCTCAAACCCTGCAAGGCGGTGTACACAACTCGCTTTACAGGGAAAGAGCCATGACATACGAACATTCTGACGCTACACATACCTTCGATATCCGTAACTTTTCTTCAGTCCTGCAACCTGCCAAAAAAGGTTGCTACATCTGCCCGAACTGCAACGAGCCAAAACTCACCTTATCCAACAATGGTAAGTATAACTGCTGGCACTGTAACGACACCAAACAGATCGCCCGCATCTTAACCGAACCAGAACGAGAAGAACGCCGTCGCCAACGAGAGGAAGCCAACCGACTCCAAGCCACCCTTACACATGACGCTCGTAAACAAGAGTGGATAGAGTTTAGCGGTATACCCGAAAGCATTACAAGTGCCAACCTCCGACACACCAGCGACTCGCCAGAAATAGTAGCACAATTGCTCGGCTGGAAATATTACAAAGGTACTACAGGCTGGTACGTCCTCTCCTGCGACCCAATTACAGGCAAGCGGAGTAATAACGGACAATTTAAACCAGATGAACCAATTGATTTTCCTGACTCTGAGCCAGCCAAATACATCAGCTTCCCCAAAAAATCCCAATCTAATAAAGGGATAGAAGCTATTTATCTAGCACTAACTTTAAACGACTGGATCAAAATTAGCGATCACACAGGCATTCCCTTCACAGAAGACGACATTGACAACACGCGAGATGACCTCGGCTTTTGGGCATGGGTACGGAACAATCCCGAAATTCCCATCATTATCACCGAAGGCATCAAGAAAGCAGCTTGCCTGTTAGGTCATGGCTGGGTAGCCATCTGCCTTGCTGGAGTAACTTGCGGACAACGAAGTGGCAAGAAACTACTCGAATCCCTAACACAATTTATCGTACCTGGTCGCCCAATATTTTTAGCATTTGACGCAGACATCGTAGAGAAAACCCCAGTACGCCGCGCCCTCATTCAGTTGTGCCAACTGATCAAACGAACTGACAAAACCTCCATCACTCGCATTATCCAGTGGGATTTAGCACTGGGTAAAGGCTGCGATGACTTAATTGTTAATCACAAAATTGAAGCTTTTGAAACTGCAATGGATGAAGCCATATCTTACTCTCAATGGATCAAGGAGATTAATACCCAATATCAAGAATCATACACAGGCTCATCCAATGGAGGCGGTAACAATAACAATAACAACGGCAATAGTGGAGGCGGTAACGGTGGAGACAACTCAGATTTTAATTCTGACAACCACAACCCGAAACAAAACAACCGCGAATCGCGCTACGAACGCATTTGTAAATCATTAGGACTGCCCTTTGAACACTGCGTCACTGCTGGCACCTTTGATGGCTATGTTTACCGAACTTGTTTTGAAGCGGGAGAAAAAGACTGGAAAACCATTGATACCGCCTTCTACCGCTACACAGGACTAGGCTACTGGCAGAATCAACCAGATAAGCTGCTCCATAAAATTATTACTGATGCTGGAGATAGAGCATTCAAATTAAAACTAAGTAAAGAAGAAGGTTGGGTTGACTCACACCCCTACGAAACTAACAATCATGCCGAGTCAGCCTTTAAATATTGTCGCAAGCGATTAGAACCCATAGAGCCATTACCCACTAACGGGCATATGCGGGCGTTTCGGAACTGTACAGTAGATATGCGAACTGGGGAAACCATGCCCCACAGCCCAGATCATTATCTCACTTCCAGCATTTCCTACGATTATTATCCCAACCGCCCCTGCCCATCGGTTTTTTACCAATTCTTGTGCGATGCCTACGGAGAAGACTTAATCCCCGTCATCCGAGCATTCACTTCCATGTTCCTTGACCCCACAGCCCCTTACGGCGTATTCCCCCACCTGCTCGGTCAATCTGGCAGCGGTAAAGGAACCTTGGGACGGTTGTGGAACAGTTTGTATGGAGACGATGGTTCAGGCAGTGGTGTCTTTTCTGACATTGCCACACCGGAAGGGCGACATCAATATCTTACAGGGAAATCAATTTTTGGTATTCCCGACATTGGCGGCTATGTTACTGGATTACGGGCTTTCTACGAACTGGTAGACAATGGCGAGTTAACTGGACGAGCATTATTCAACCCAACTGGCTACCAAAAAAGTTTCAACTGCCGCTTCTGGGTTGGCTCAGTAGATCATCTCCAGATCGAGAATGCTGGCGATGGCTGGGAGCGTCGCGCTTATCCCATACCCACTCAAGGGAAACCTGCCAAAGTTGACCCAGAGTTGAGACAGAAACTAGAAGCAGTCAAAGCTGACATCATCTCTTGGGCTTTAGCAATGCCGAGGAAAGAACGTGATGCCATCCTTCTGACCCCACCCACCAATCACCGCATCGTTAATTTGAAGCACGATGCTGCCCTCTATGGCGACTCAGTGAAATCTTTTGTGGATCTATGCCTACGACCCACAGAAGAACAAACCATTATGCCTACCCATTTGCTACATAGCTTATACACAGCTTATTGCCAAGCTCACGGTTATGTTGCTTCTGGGATGTCCAAGTTTATTTCGCACTTTAAGAATGTTTTAACTAAAAACTTCGTAGACCGTCGCTGGGGAGCCATGAAAAATGGCTTGCGCCGGATGCAACCAGCCCACTTTACAAATATGGAGATTCTACCAGGAACCTTTGTAGATCTTGCGTCCGACTTTCAATCGTCTAACGGTTATCAAACGGACTCTAAAAGAAGCCACGAACCAGAGTGGAAGTGCCTCAAATCCCACTGCGTTGAAGGTGGGTTGATGGAGTTTGAGGATTTCTGGAATCCCCAGCCACCTGATGATGATCCTGGTACTGATGGTGGCGGCGGTAGCCCCACTCCTCCATTTTCCCCTGATGGTGGAAATATGGATCGGGGTGGATCAGGGTCTACTAAAAATTCCGAATCTACCCTGATCCACCCTCAAACAACGGAAAATCAAGCTTCTAGAGATGTGGATCAGGGTGGATCAGGTGGATCAGGGTTACTTTTGAGCCATGAAAAAAGTTTTGACGAGATCCAAAAACAAACTGAAAATAGTCAACCTCTATCCTCACCCCTGATCCACCCTGATCCAGTCGCTCAAACAACGGAAAATCAATGTGTTCAGGGTAATCAATCAATGCAGCAGCCGGAACTATCCCCTGCCCTCAAGGAGATTGCTGAATTACTCATGCTTGTAGAAACTGGTTCTGATTTAAAAGCAGTGATGCAAATAGCAGCAGAAAAAGGTTTACCTGAAAATTGGAAAAAAATGGTTTGGTCTCATTTAGATAAAAATACTCAAGCCAAGATTAAGCGTCTCAAGCAACAGCAGCTTCCAACTACGCAAGCGCCAGAAGCCATTAAACTTGAGGAAAAATCCTCGCCACCTTTCCCTTCTGTTGATGATTTAGTTTTGCGTAAGCCTACCCCTAAGTATCCTGAAGCTCAAATATGCCGCATTGTTCAAATCACCCCTGGTGGAGCCTATACCGATAACCGCTGGCACATAAGTCACTATGCTTGGGAAAAAGGCGATTATGTGCCGTATTCTGCCGACAGTAATAATGGTGAATATTAAATGTTGCTTGGCATAGATTTAGGAACAGGCTCTGCTAAGACATTACTCTTAGCGACAGACGGAACCGTTATATTGCGGCAAAACAATATCAAAATAAGCCTTATCATTTAGTGAAATTGATTATTCCCATGTCTGAAAAAGCAAAAATTAGTTTATATGATTTATTTTTTACTAAATTTAAAGAATTAAGCGAAATTTTGTTTGAAAATTTTGGACAGAATTTACATCTTTAAATCACAAACTTGAATGGCAGTTGAAGATCACAATAGGGTGCGTATGGGATAGCCGAGGCTTAACCAATCACCACAGATTAAGTTTGCTTTCAGAATGTCCCAAATGTGGAGCTAGGTTTCAAATTTCTCGTTTATGGGCGTATGGATGGTGTTAGCGGTTTTTTAGAACTTTTACAGAAATGAAAACCTTCAAAAAAAAGTTTTTGAAGGCTTTTGCCTAATAAGCAGCAGCAACATAATTAAATTTGTATTTATAAAAAAACTTGTATAATTAGATTTTTTTTGTAGAAGTATACTATCTGATAAAATAGTCAATATGGAAAATTCAAAATTTAATTAATATATAAACATTGATGTTTGAAAAAACTAACGCCATAATTAAAGTTCCTACTGTATTAGATTTATTTTGCGGTGCTGGCGGAATGAGTTTAGGGTTTCAAAATGCTGGTTGTGAAATTCTAGGTGGGATTGATCATAATAGACACGCTATCAAAACTCATCACAAAAATTTTCCTAACACTAAGCATAAGTTTGAAGCAATAAAAATTGAATCTTTAACTGATTTAAGCCAACTAAATATACAGAAAGATGAAGTTGATATTTTAATTGGGGGACCACCATGCCAAGTATTTTCGGTTGTTGGTATTGGAAAAATGAAGTCTTTAGGAATAGATATAAAAACAGATCAAAGAAATTTTTTATACGAACATTTTATTAGATTTATTGAATACTATGCACCTCGCTGTTTTGTTGTTGAAAATGTTAATACTCTTCAAAATCACTGGATATTTAATAACATCTTAAGAGATTTAGAAAAAGGCTTACCCGGAAAAAGAAAAAATTATCCAGGTTATAATATTAAATTTAAGATTTTGACCGCTTCAGATTATGGTGTTCCTCAAGTAAGGAAACGACTATTCATTGTAGGTATTCGTAAAGATTTAAATCTAGACTTTGATTTTCCCGAAATAAGTACACTTTCTCCTGTTGCGGTAGGAGAAGCAATAGGAGATTTACCAGAATTAAAACCTAAATCTCTTGCCTTAAAAAAGAAAAATACTGCTCCAAGACAAATTGATACTCCAAAAAGTTATTTATCTTGTGCAAAATCCGAATATCAGAAATTAATGAGGAGTCAAGCTTTTGAAGGTGAAACTGTAATGAATCATATTTGTCGCGCTCACAACGAAAAAGACTTATATATATTTAGCATCATGCCCCAAGGTGGTAAATATAAAGATATACCTGATGAACTTAAACGCTATAGTGATGAAATTTTTGATGATAAGTATAGGCGTTTAAAATGGGATGAACCATCATGGACGCTGACTGCTCATATGCAAAAAGATTGTTTAGCTTATATTCATCCAACACAAACCAGAAGTATCTCTGTCAGAGAGGCTGCTAGGCTTCAAAGTTTCCCAGATCATTTTGTCTTTGATGCACCTATGACGAGAATGTTTGAGTTAGTTGGCAATTCCGTACCCCCTCTTTTAGCTGAAGCAATAGCTAAACCTATAGTTGAACAACTTCAAGCCTACTATGCTAGTCTTGAGAACAAGGAAACCTAGTATTTATAAGTGACACAGAGGGAAAGCTCAATAAGCTATCAAAGCAATTAGCTATATTCCTAACTTCTTCATCGTGGATAATAATTCCTAGTTCATAATTTTGCTTCATTCCACGCATACTTAAATTAGCCGAACCAATCAAGGCAACTACTCTATCAACTACAATTAGTTTTGAATGCAATTCTTCTACTGCATCATTAAAGTCATAAACTTGGCAATATGGATAGGTAGAAGCTAGATTAATAAAATATTCTTGAATATCTTGAGGCTGCTTATAGAAGCGATTTATAACTACCTTAAATTTGATGCCTCGCTTTAGGCAATCCTCAAATTCTCCAAGAATTTCATCAGCCCCACCAGTAACAGAGTATGCACAAAGTAAAATTTCGTTTTTGGCATCTCTTAATATTTCTTTCAAAGCCGATTTAACAGATCGCACCCCGCTACCCATCCAACCTAATCCAGTAACTACTGTTTGAAGTTTCATGGTAGGTTTTCCAGTAGTAAGGCTCTGTCTAGTAAAGTATTTCTGTGTTCGCAGGATGTTTCTGAAATTAACTGACAAGCATAGCAAGCAGCACCATTCACCTTATCTTCTCCAAATTCTTCCTCAATACAAATTGGGTCATTAGAACAAGCATCCAAATTGCGAAGGGCAGAGTGCAAAATTCTATCAAAATGAGGAACTAAACCAATTAATCCCCCCAATGTCCCATCACCCCCTGATTGGGCTGTATAAAGTAGTAAGCCACCTACTGTTTTATTGTTAATGGTGCAGGTATATACTCTCTCTCGAATTGCGGCTGAAGAGTAACCAGAGTCAACTGAAAAGGCTGTGATTAAACGGTGAGAAAGTGTATGCCACCAAACAAAAACAGGATGGAGATATTCCTGTTTAGTTCCTGGCATAGCCTTAATTTTTCGATAGCCATCGGCTGAATTATAGGCTGTTAGCCAACGACTGTAAGCGTTTCCTTGTAAAGAAAAATGCTCTGAAACCCCTCTTTGCTCAACATCAGACACAACATCTATGAAAATCCCCTCACCAAATAGTTCTACTCCTGGATGCCAAGCAATAGTTTCATTCGCTGGTAGATACTCAACAGGAATGATTGTAGGCTGATTTTCTTCATTACCTGTATCAATTGGTCGGGTGTAACCAATTTGTACCATTACTACTCGTAATCTGCTTAATGGTGTCACCCTTAAAGTTCGACCTGAATCCAACCTGAAGTATCTGACATTTTCTGCATACACTTCAAATTGATTTGGTCCACCAGGTTTATCGGCTCGCTGTGGAGGCGCACCATCACAAGCTGCGTTGCGTAAGCTAGAAAATTCATCTTCTCTTAGTGTTGCTTCGGTCAATTCTCTAGGATTTGTAATTTCACCTAAGATGTCATCAATTGCCCCTAGTATTTCAGGTTCATCATATTGTTTAATCGTTGCGGCAATTGTTGGATCAAGTAGCTGTCCTCTAACTAGGTTATCTAAAAGCTGAACTAACAAATTTTTAGAATTTACAGGTACAGCGACAAGAACACCTAGAATTGCCCGACTTTGAAGCAAGCGATGTAAAGCTGTGTCTAATGGAGGAATAGTTAGAGCAGATCTAATTTCAGAAACTCTCAAGTTAGCTGCGCCACGTTGAATGATTTTAGCTGGTTTATTACAATCTTCTCTGCGATTATTTTCTTCAGGAAAGCGTCCAGAACACGGAAATTTGCGAGAGTAAGCTTCACTAAAATTAATATTTTCACGACAATCAGGGCATATAATTCTGATATTTCGTAGAGCGCCACCGCCGCCTTGCCAGTGCAAGTAATCAGGTTTTTTACATCCTTGTTTGTGTTTGATCATTGAACCCCAAGGAACTTCATCTAGATGTCCATGCGAACAAGCTAGAACAAAGCGTACGGCTTCTTCACGAGATTTAGCCCATACTTCTCCCCATTTGTTTGCCAGAGTTTTTTGGGGACATCTAGGACAGCCAATTAAAGATTGCGGTTGATATCTGTAGAGAATACCGTGATTAGGACATAGTGACCATCTGGGAAAATAATAGGCGTTATATACAAGTCTATTTTCTGGCACTCCTAAATCTGCATTAGATGGAATACGAAAAATTCTTTTGTTATTCAATAGAGTTTGTGAAAGTCGCAAATCTCTAATTTCATAAGTATCTGGATGAATATTTTCAAATAACCCTGAATGGCTAGGCGCAGCTATAACAACTGGTCCATCAGGGGTTTCTAAAATACTACCTGAACCAAAAGTTGTAATGTATTGCGACGGACGAAGAGATTGACCTTTAGCTCCCATAAATTAATTCCCTTGGCTTTGTTGATTAGATCGGATACTACCGAAGCGTGTCATTCCTTCAACCTCACGTAAAGACTGGGGAGCGTTTCGATATACAACTGCAAAGTTTCTTTCTTGATGTTGCTCATCTCCTAAAACAACAGGTAGTGTAGGATCTTTGTCTATGGCATATTCTTCATACACTAAATTATTTTCCTGTTCTGCTACTGTTTGCCAGCGATCAAATCCACTTCTGACTTCACGATCTACTTGATCTTCTGGTGGGCGGCGAGTTTCTACCTGTATTTGCGATCGCCTATTAATCACATTGTTAATTATTTGTAACTCAGCCTTTGAGTTACGAAAAGCTTGCATTAAAGAGGCGTTAGTTTTTGCTGCCCATTCCTGTGAAATTGATACCCCCTGAATCTCTCTGGCTTGTCGCAACAATGCCACCGCTACAGGTCCCATCCCTCGCTCTCTTGCTCTAGCAGCAAAAGGGGTAACTGTAATTGGCTCAACATAACGATAAATTGCCCGATGGTAGCCAGTAAAAAATTCGTAATGATCTAAGTCTCTAGGACGACTGGCTCTAAAGAAAGTAATTACTAACCCTCCTTGAGAGCGCCCAACACGACCTGTAGCTTGAATATAAGATGAAGTTGTTTTTGGTTGACCATTAACAATCATTAAACCTAAGCGATCAATATCAACACCTGTGCCAAACATTGACGTACTCAAAACAATGTCTTTGGCTTCAGGTAATTCTTGGGCAAGGCTGGTTAATAACCCTGGTAACTCGGTGGAATCTTTACGGCTAGAAAGTTCAATTTCATCACTTGGCTCTCTGGCGATAACTCCTCTATTTTCAGCTATGAATTTTAGCCGTTCAGGAATATCTTGGCGATAAAGTGTTAAAGCACCAGCTAACTCCCGAATCGCATTAAAATAACCTACTAATGTCCAGAATGTATCGCAATCGTGATCGCTAAACCCCTGCTGTTTCAATTCCCAAATGCTTTGGAGCATTGATGAATATAAGCGGACTATTGGGGTTTGAGCGCCTTTACCAGGAGCGCAAATAGCAACATATAAACGACCACTAGCATGGTGATCGTTGTTATCTGTTTCTATTGGGTGTACATTTGCAGGTGTTCTAGCAAAGAAATTATCTGCGGCTGATAAGCTAAGGGGTGGAAACTGAAAAACATTGCGGTCAAATAAGCTTTGTATTTGTGATTGTGATTGTCGCACTGTTGCAGTCGAAGCGATATATTTAGGTCTAATATTTTGTCCTTGATCAAATCTTTCACATAACGTATCAACTGCTGTTTCATAAAGTCCGACCATACTCCCAAGTGGGCCTTCAATTAAATGAAGTTCATCTTGCAAAATTAAGTCTGGTGGTAAAAGCTCGTTCACCCTTTTAATATGAGTTTTCGGCGATCGCTCATCAGTTCCAGCGTTATTACGGTAATATCCTGTGCGGCTGTGATAATGATTAACATTACCAAAGATTGATCCGGCTCTTGGCTCAAATGATAAACGAGCAAATTTGTCAACTGTAGCTACTAAAAGACAGGGTATTCTTGAATAGATTTGATCGTCAACAGTAAAGGCTGAAATAGGTGTCCTTAAAGAGTAACTGTTGTCTTTGAAAGCTTCTATGGGATTCTCCCAAACAAAATTATTAGCTCTATCTAAGGAGCCTAAACATTTATTATTAAATTTTATTGGTATTTTTTCATTCCACTTTTTACTATTATTTAGATCGCACTTAGGGTTAGGACAGTAAATTTCAAAATCCTCAATATTTTCTTTACCTCTAGTTCCCATATAACTTTTTTTAAAATATCCCGCTCTACTGAGTCTAAAGGGAACTAGCTCGGCACTTAAATTAGGCTTGACCTGATTTCTCCACCAATCATCTAACTTAGTGGCTAATATTCTCGAATCTGGTTTAATAGTAAAACTAATTGATAAATTTACATAGCCAATGGCAAGGTTGTGATAAGAGACATTAAAAATAGGAGGAGATGCCATTTCATCTAATGGAATTACTTGGTTAGATAGGGATTGGAGATTAACATCTCCTTTCATAACCAAATAAATAATATGATTCTCTTGTTTTGCTTCTAAGCCATCTTTAGGAATAGCTAAAATTGCACTGCAACAAGGACAATTAAGAATCTGTGCTGGTTCTCCTTCAACTCCTCTCTTACCCTCTAGTGAAGAAATACCGCCTAGTAAAGAGTTATTTGGAGGAACAAACTTGTCCTTTAAAGCATTAGGTGTCACATTTCCACCAACCCAAAGACCAGCAGAAAACCTGGTAGTTCCCCAAATATTATTATCTTTCAACGTGCATTCTTTAGGTCGCCAACCAACAAGACGGCCTGTGCCTAAATTTTCAACTCTCAAAATATCACAGGCAACTATTAAACCTAATGCACGGCGAAACTGTTGAATTGTTAATAGTCTCAGGGTGTATCTAGAAATAACACTAACGCCATGTCCAGTACGATCGCCATTTGTATCTCTGTCAGATCGTAACCTTCTTAATCCCATTGTGAAAGCAGCTAAACCCAGATATGCCTCAGTTTTACCACCCCCAGTTGCAAAAGCTAACAAATCGCAAGTTTGCCGATCTGGGTGTAAAGGATTAGCGATCGCAGGAATATTCATTAACACAAAAGCTATTTGGAAGGGCCGCCATCTAAACTCTTGCTCTTGCCCTCGTCCTCTCCAAGATGCTTGCAAATCAATTGCTTTATTAGCGAAGCAAAAAGCTAATCTAACTTCTTCGTTGTGACATATTAAATTAATAGCTTCCTGTATTCTTTGCTGCGCTTGATTGCAGAGTCCAAGATGTCGATAAGCTGCTCTATGATATCTATTATCTAAACCATTAATTTCAACTTGTTGTTGATTGATCCAAGCAGCATAACCATCTGCAAGCGGTTGTAATGCTTCTTGCATTGCATTGGGATTCCAAATTTCTGCTAATCTAGCAGTTCTAAGTTCAGGAGACTGTGCTATTAAGCCTGAGTCCCAACCAATTTCTGGTGCTTGAATAGGATAGCAAGGAACATATTCAGTCCTACAATCTGGCAAATTAAATATCTGTCGCTGTGCTTCTCCATAACGAGATTGAACAATTTCCTTGTCAATCCAAACTAAGGGGTTTTCGCCTCTACAGGGTCGTTCAGGATCTATTTCTTTCCAAACAGCTGCACATAAATGACCACGAGCATACGCTTGATAGTTTCTGTAAATTAGAGCTAATGATTCATCTTCTTCTTCAAGACTACCAATGTCGGGATCTTTATTTAAATCAGGTTTAAAACTATCAAAAGGTAAAAGCTCAGTGTTTTTGCCACAGATAACGCGAATCTGTGGTTGAAAAATCATATCTCTTGTTTGTGGTCGTCTTCTTCCTGATTCTTCTAATGGGTCCTGTAGAGAAGTTTCATTAACTAGATAGATAGAGACTTTGTAAGTATTACCTCCACACTCTATGCTACGAAGGCTAATCCTGACCTGATCTATTTCAGTAATTAGTCTATTTTCAGTAATATCAATCGGCTCAGGTGTAACGTAGCAATTAGCAACTCGTTGAAATACTTGTTGACCTTGAGGATTTCTTTGCTCAATATATCTTGACCAAGTTGTACAAATTGATATATTTGGCTTCAGTTGATCTTGAGCGCAGACAATAAAGGAAATCCCTAAAGATCTAGGTTGAGATTTAGGATCTAGAACTGGAGCGGATGCAGCAACCGGGGCATCCTCTTCAATGTCTTCATCCCATAACTCTTCTATTCCAGCCACTAGAGTATCTGCTTCCCCTTCAATTTCTCTAGCATCTTCATCGCTAGCATCTCTAGGGATCAGGACACCAGTAATAAACTCATTACGAGGATCTTGATTATTCGGTAAAATTTCGGTTTCAGTTGCCCTTGGGCCAAGAACTTCACGACGCAAGCTAATGAACAATTCTGTGCGTACTGACACAATACACCTATTGAGATTTTCTTAGAAAATTAAGCAGTCAAAATTTTGCTTACTTAAAACAATATTTTTACCATCTAGAGGTAACAGATATTTTTTTGCACTAAAATTAAATCAACAACTTTAGTGCTACTGCGTTCAATCATCCCATATAGATCTATTTAATAGATAGATAAACACTATAGGATGTTACAAATTTTTATAACTGATGATTGAATTAGCTTCAACTTATAATTTAAATCTGCCGAATCACAAATTTATACATTTTTTGACCATTGCTATCTGTAGATATAGAAAAAATTCGTTGCACACTTGGAAGTATTTCAATTGTTTTCCTGTGAGTAAGGAAATACAATTTAGTTAAAGATAGCTTACAACCAAAATTGGCGATCGCCCTCCTGCCCTCCTGGGGAAATGCCTTGTAAACGGCGATATGCTAGACGATCCGCACCAAACAGTGGTACAGGTAAACGAGGCTCTTTCAATGCTCCATGATGCAGCAAAGTAAGTTTTAGTGTTGTTTCTACTAAACTATTAATTGATAGTTGCTCTCCTTGCTCATTTACTCTGAGTCGCAGAGGTAATGGTACTCCTCTGTGGTCAGAGTCTGATTTATTTGTGGTTAATTGAGTTGTTACTAAAAGCACTTCACGAGAAGATAAGCAAAGACCTAATCCTTTGGTAGGTTCACTAATCTTTTTATTCACAGATTTGTAAAGTCTAGGAATACCAGACTTAATACATTCAACTAAAATGAACTTAGCTTTCAAAATATTTGCTCTTTCTAGCAAATATTTAATTTCATCACCACAAAAGCGACCATCACGATAAATGAGAACTTTTTTTCCGCTAAAAATAGAAGAAGGAAAAAAGCTTTCTAGTGTTCTTTTACCAATCTCTTCACCTTCGGACAGAGCATCTTCTAGACGATAGTTCTTAAACTCACCTTGCTTTCCATAGAACCTTACACTTGCACAGACATTTAAACTGCCAGTTATTTTCTTTTTGGCAACTCTAGAAACATCTAAACCAACAAAATAATCTGCAATTTCTAAAGGTTCAGCTAGTACAAATGGTAAATTTCCTAACTTGGCTAAAATTCCTGGTATAACTTGATTTAAAATATTGCTGTAATTCGTAGTTTTTTTAAGCGTATCTTCGTAAATAAATTGGCTAGCAATTCCCCTTTTGATTAAACGTGAATAAATCCAAGTATAAAAACTGCCTTCATCATTGTTGTCAGCATAACGATCGCTTTCAGGAAGAAAGGTTAAAACAATATCAGTAGGAATTGCTAACAAATCATCAAGTGCTTTCTCTAATTTATCTCTATCTTCAGCAACAGCAGCATTATTGATAGAAACAGGAGTTTTAACGACAATTATGCTTTCAAAACCATATTTTTTGAGACGCTGTTGAATCTCTGCTATTAATCGATCTTTAACGCCGAAATTCCCTACTTTCAACACTGCAATCCTAATACTCCTTGCTGGATCTGTATAATCTTTATGACGTTGATAAACACCTCCTGTAGATAGTCCCTTTAAAACTTCACCTCTTTTGCCAATTACATTTTTGCCAAATGTAATCCTGGTATCTTCTAGACTAAATTGAGGTGATAAAAATAAAGAATTATGAGTACGACTATTGATACTAGCCTCTAGCTTAAATCCATACATACTCATAATATTTACTGCTATTTGTTTAGATGAAAGAAGGCGTTCTTGTCGCTCTTGATAAGAAATTTTAGTATATTTAAGTAACTCTCCATATTCGACATCAAATTTATCAGCATTCTCCGCAGTAATGCAAGGGCGTAAAGCGGCCATTGCATAAGGATATTGCTGAGATTTTTTACCAAATTGAATTACAACTACTGGTTGTTCTGGTTGTTCTTCTGCTGCTTCTATAATCGCCTGTTTACTAATTGCACCAGTAGCTAAATTTAACAACTCTTGTTTACGTTCTCCAATAGTTCCCTCAAGTTTAACAATTGTAGCAGAACTATTTTTTTCTATATCTCGTACTTTTAAACCAACTAAAAGTTCTGTTGGCTTTTGTCGATAAGGATGATTTTGATAAAAATCAGCTAGTGTACCTTTAAAAGTAAAGTTACTGTGAGTTGTTATTGCTAAAGCAGAACATACATTATTTTCAATTTCAAATGTCTCTGCCCAAAATTTAACCTCTCGATTGACTTCGACCACTGGATGGTTAGGTAGAATATTATCTGAAGGAAAACATTTGCTAATCTGCAATGCTCTGACCGCTAATTCAGCTAATACAGAAGCTGTTACACAGGGTTGCCTTACCCATTGAATAGAATAGTTGCGATCGCCAATATCTTTTTTTAATTCGTCTTGAATTTCTCCTAGCCATTTTTTCCACTGTAATTCAGTCGGCATTTTTTGATTAGGTTTACCTAAAACCCAAAAACATTGAGTTTCCCAAATAACAACTACATCAGGAAACTTTTGACTAAAGCGCCAACTAAATCGGTTGCCTACCTCTTTTTCAACTTCTGGAGTCAAGCGAAAGCAGATTAAATTAGGTTCAGAGATATTCAAAGGGAAAATTTCACTCAAGTAAGCTGTAGACGTAGATGTAGCAACAGCAGATTCAACAGTAGCAATAGTCATACGGAAACCTCTTTTGAAATAGAAAATTGGCAAACAGAAGTAAACGGGCAGTAAGTACAAGTGAATCCTGGGTTTGGCGGAAAAATAGAGGCAAAATCAGCAGAATTATTACGGTAACGTCCCAAATCTTCCTGATGTTTTTTAGCTATTATTGCTAGCTCTATCTGAAAAGCTTTTAAGATATCAGGAGTAGCAGTAATTGATTCAGAGATCCTCCCATTTTCCAAGTTGTAGAATGAGGCGATCGCTTTTTGTTGAGGGTAAAGATAGCTAACTGCTAATAGATAAAGATAAGCCTGTCGGCGGTCAAAGTCAGATTTACCTGTCTTGAAGTCCAATATATGCAGCGTTTCATCTGGCTCTTTGAAAAGACAATCAATCGCAGCATAAAATTTAAATTGGTAATTACCATGTTTAATTAGTATAAATTTTGGAAAACCTTCGTCCCCTCTACTTAACTCAATAATATTTTTTTGCAGAAGGATCGGGTTTAATTGATAATTCTTGAGAATCTGGATTACTCGTTCTTGAATTTCGACTGATTCTTGATTGAGTTGCAAAATCTCAGCCACTTTCTCTACAGCATCATTGCGGTACAACATCATAGGGTCTTGATGAAACTCATAAACCCCTCTTTGTGAAATAATTCCAATACGTTGAGGTATATTGTCTTGTTCTAACAAAGCTTTAACTTGGGGTTCTTTCTTACGAGCTTTGGTGAATCCGCGCTTCATATCGCAGTGAAACTGTTCCTGACCAACTGCTGGAGAGAATAAGTTTAAAAGATTGTAACTAGCAAACTGCCAAATTTCCGGCATTGATTTTGGCTCTATAAGATGGAGTAGTAAAATAATTTACTTTCTAATCTAATAATTTCGTAGATAGTTGCATTCACTCTTGCAGATTTTGAAATTTTAGCCTCATTCGCTAGTTCAAAGGTATGTAATGCTTTCAACATTTGTTCAGCAGCCTTTCTCACTTGTGGATTATGGCTCAACTTTTGAACCTCTTCAATTAGAACTGGTAGGGGTCTGCCTATTGAAAAACAAAGTTGATCCGGGTTTGAGAATTGTTTTTTCATAATTTTGCTTTTTGGTAAAAGTCTATAAAGCAATGCTGATAAGGATGTGGGAGCTACTGTTGTTTCGTGGTCTAATGAGCTATACTGATATTATTGCACAAGTTGAACAGGTTGACCAACTTAATCAACAAAGTTATCATAACTACTGGGAATGGGAAAGTGAGTCCAACTTTTGGCAAGATTATCCGTCAAGCCCGAAAGGGTAAAGAATTGAGTCAGCGTGAGTTGGCAAAGTTAGTAGGAGTGGATTATACCTATCTATCTAAACTAGAGAATGATCATGCTGGGTATCCCCCAAGTGAGGATGTCATTAATAAATTAGCTGTTCACTTAAATTTAAATGAAGACGAGCTAAGGCATCTTGCTGGTCGAATTACGCCTGATGACACAAAAATTTTCGAGGAACTTGTCAAAAAGTACAAGCAAGTGCCTACTTTGCTTCGCCGGATGCGAGATGAGCCTGAATTTGCCAAAAAATTATTGCGGGAAACAACAGAATCAGAAACTTAGGAGAAATAAAATTGAAAGTCATCAAGCCATGCTGCTACATATCTAGGGCCGAAATTGAAAGTAAAGCAGTTAATGTTCTCACGCGTGTACAAGCAAAGCTTACACGCTCTCTTAAGTGGCCTATAGATGCTGGTTTTATTGCGGAACATCTCGGATTAGATATGGATTGCGGCTACATACCGCCTGATGAACAAGGAGCAATCGCCGCAATGATTATGCCTACAGAAAGTAGGATTGTGATCAATGAAAATAGCCTGAAACTGGCTAAAGGTTTTGAAGCATCTTCCATCGCTCACGAAATAGGACACTGGGAACTTCATATCAATCAGAATGCAGTTGCTCAGGTTAAAAAGCTACAAAATCGTGGTTTGGAGACAAGCATAGAGCCATTTTTGTGTCGTAGTCTTAGTAGTAAGCAGGGAATTGAGTGGCAAGCTCAATATTTTTCTGGTTGCTTACTAATGCCTCAGTTTAAATTACAAGAAGAATGTAGAGGGAGGAATTTAACTAATTGGAAACACCTGTATGCTATGAAGGATGAATTTGGAGTAACAATTTCTAACCTGACAACTCGCTTACAATCTCTTGGCATGATATATATACCCGAAAATTCTAAGCAAATTTATCCTGGTGATGTAGCACCAGGTTTGCAGAAATAAATTTTAACTTACTATTTTTTTTTGTTTTAAGCGATTGCCCCACAGTTGCAGTATTGAAACAGTTATGGAAGAATAAAAGACACTCTTTAGAGCAATTAAATATGACAGAAAAGGTAGAATCACTTCAAAAAGCTGTAAAAGAAACAATTTATTTAGGAAGTATTCCATTAGATGTATATCTAATGCCTGATGGAACCTACAAACTTTACGCCGAATCAGTTACAGGAGTTTTAAATCAAAAGGGAATAGACTTGATCCGTTTTATGAATGGAAGATCGCGACAAGCTTTACCATTCAAAGGTTACAACTTGATCCATGCTGAAACAATTGAAGTAGAGGGAGAAGGTGGCTGGATTAAACCAATTCCAGTTAATCTGGCTACAGCTTTTTGGCTATACAAAGCAATTCAAGGCGATGAAAAAGCTCAATTACTTGCTCAAGCTTGTATGGCTGAGACAATTGAAAGACGTGCAGATATAGCATTTAAGTTTAAACGCACCGAGGAAGAGTATAACCAAAAATTCGGTGAAAGATTAGAGAAGGCACTAACTTACAACAGGCAAGAAATGAATAATAGGAGGCTCCCAGGAGATGACTTTTACCTACCGACTGGGATTAACTAACTCAAGCTAAAACCTAACCCTGATTCTGTACTCCTGGCAAGCTGATCAAATTACAATATCTTCTTCAATACGTTTATTGATTTCAGAAATATAATAATTATTCAAGCTACTTGTTTGGTTTAGCCATTGCTTAGACTACACTAATTTTCACAATAATTTATGCTACTTCAAATCAATTAGGGCGAATAAGTGTAATGATGTTGATTCTTTCACTTGAAAGATTATTCAGGTCATTTTCCAATCCTTTCGGATTTCCTATCCTTCCTTCTGGATCATATACAAAACATATAAGATTTTTACAGTCTGGATGGCTTTGATAACGGACAATATCAATCAAAAGGTGACTGCCAACTTCTTTTTCTCCCAAACCATTTCGAGTCTTTTTTAGTTCTACAACTATCTTTTCTTGTGGCAGCAAGAAATCAACTCTCGAAGAACCTCCAGCATAGCTCGGTGTCCACTCTTCTGCGCGAACATCCTCAAAGAAAAGTCTTAGTAAGGCATGAAATAAATCTTGTACATCATATTCATCCTCAATTGCTAAAGTAGCTCTATTACTATGTCTTTGTCTCAGTTGACGAGCCACCACATGAAAAGAATTACAAATTTTAACTATGTTCTCAATTCCGCTGACTGTAATAGGTTTTTCTCGGAAAATATTTTCCTTAATTTGTATTTTTCTGATTAATTTTTTTGAGATATTTACAAATTCCAAAACAGAAGAGTTTTTTGTCAAAATGTGAACAATGCTTGCCTGAACTTGAATGTGTGGCGGAACTTCAAGTCCTATTTGAAAATCAGTTAAACTTCCAACAAAACTTTTGGGTTGTTTGTAATTAATAAATTTTGAATTGGATATACCCCATTCAATTTTTTCAAGTTTTTCTAACTCTTTAACTTCATTGGTAAACTTTTCATGTGTCTTAATTAATGACAGTTCAACACATAAATCATCATATATCTCTGTAGCTTGTTTCGCTTTATCAAATATTTCCTCTCGTATTTGATATATGTCAAGCTTGCAACACTCCTCTACGATCTTTTCTACCTCGGAGGAAGATATTCTAATCCAACCACTGGGTATTCCAAATATTCTGGCGTGCTGTGGATCGAAAAGAGCATCAGAAGGTGGCTTTTGAAGATTGGAAAAGTACAAATCAGCATATGATTTTAGCCAGTAACCGCTCCAAGAAACCTCAAATTTTTCTATAAATTCCAAGGCATTATTAAGAACATTTTCTAACTCTTTGCTGCGTTCAGTTATAGAATTTTCAAAATCTACAATTCTTTGATTCAAATCAACCAGAATATCATTAAAAGTATTCATGCTCATAAAAAAGCGACTTGATTTAAGTTGAAGGATACAATGCGATCGCTATTTCAACACATCTGCACTTAGAGCTTCTTGAAGTACCTAGCGACTGGGAATAGCTCAAAGCCCACCTTTTCATAGGTATGACGGGCTGGGGCATGACCAGGATCGCCTCCAGTCTCAACCATTGCAATAGACATCCCAGCATCTTTCATCCAAGCCAGTGTGAATTCTATTAACGCACTACCAATACCGTGACCTTGAAAGTCTGGATCGACAGCGACCATGTAGATTTCACCCATACTGTCATCTTTGTGCAGTAAGACTGCTATAAAGCCCACAATAGAACCTGCATCAATAGCAACCCATATATTCGTGTCTTCCGCAGTGCAGACATCCTCAACAGCTTTTTGCTGGCTCACACGCCAATGATTGGGATAGAATGCCTGGTACACATCAGCGTTCATCGCGTTCTCAATTGAATCAAAGACCGGAGTCCATGCCTTTATCGAAAGACGAATAACAGCATCAAGGTGGCGAGGGTCGTATGGTTCAATTTGCATTCCCACACTAACTCCAGTTAACTCTGCAAGCTTGCTCAAATATACTACATTGTATTACAAGGCATGATAGCTTGCCTCTGAATGCTTACAGATAAATCTGAGGCTACGTTCACTGATTAACTAGCAGCATAACGTTCCCAGCGTCTTGATCCAAAACACTCCAGACAGCACCGCAAGTTGGGCAGTTCATCGGAGTCAAGTCAGCGAGAGCTATTTCTGCGCCTAGTTAAAAATTTTAACCAGGTAATGCTTACCCATTCTCCCAAGAAAAAGGTAGAACAGGTTGCGCCAAAAATCAGCAACTTTTACGGAAATTTTCTCCAAAATAACTGATAAATTATTACTATTTTTTTACTTTTTTATCTATCGCTTTAGTGATAGAGGTAAATCACTTTTGCAGAACAACTCATTTAATTAAGCTTGATGATTCACTCAACTTCATAGATGTAGTAACTGGTAATGATAACCGTACCAAATAATCGGAGATTACAATAATATAAATTGCTAGTTGAAATGAGGATTATTCTAGTTAACTACTATTTATTTGTGGGAGACGGAAAACTCGACTAATTAAGTCGAGTTAGCACCACAGCAGTTGAGTATGGCTGCGGCACTATAGGGATATGAACATTAAAGCTTTTAACAACCGTTACCCAACATTTGAAAGAACTATGCTAACCCGTTATTGGCAACCATTGCGTGAAGTAGGAATTCTGCGTCGTGACTTTGACCGGATGTTTAATGAACTGAGCGTTCCTGTTAATGTTCATTCAATGATTGATTGGACACCCGCCATTGAACTTTCTGATACCGGAGACAATTTGGTACTGCGTGCAGTGTTACCTGGCATAGATGCTAAAGATGTAAACGTTCAGGTAACAAATGAAGCC